>NZ_CP100595.1:2700000-3000000 GCF_024267655.1 Arcobacter roscoffensis | reverse complement strand
ATCAAAAAAAGTGCATAAGGTTTTATTGATGATGGGTGGGACTGATCACTCTTTTTTAAATATTAAGATTTTAGATATTTTGTTAAAATATAATTTTAAAATAGATGTAGTTACAAGTTCATCAAATAAGAATTTAGACAAACTAAGTAGAACTGTTAAAGATAGAAAAAAAGTTACCTTGCATATTAATACAGCAAGAGTTGCAACTTTGATGTCAAAAAGTGATTTTGCAATTATTTCGCCAAGCGTAGCTCTAAATGAAGTTATTTATATGAAACTACCTTTTATAGCTATAAAAACTGCATCAAATCAAAATGATATGTTTAACTTTTCAAAAGAAAAGAGATTTTGTACTTTAAAGAAGTTTCATAATAAAAAATTAGAAAAAGAAATAGAAAAGCTAATTAGAAATTATGAAAAGTTTTATAAGAGAAATACAATATTTAGATAAGAGGAGATGCTATGAAAGAAAATATCGTTATTGTTGGTGGGGGTATTGCAGGTCTTTTATCTGCATCATTGTTAGCAGAAGATAAAAAATATAATATTCACTTAATTGAAAAAACTAACAGTTTGGGTGGTTTATTAAAATGTTTTGATTATGGAAAGAATGGGAAGTTTGACTATGGTGCTCATAATATTTTAGAAACAGGAATTAATGAACTTGATAATATCTTAAGAGATTTACTTCCTTCTAATGAATGGCAAGTCTCTTCTGCAATTAATGGTCAAAAAAGGGCTTTGACAGGTATCTATTTTGATGGGAAACTTCAACAAAACTCTCCTTTTATTGATTTAAGAAAAAGAAAGAATATTGATGAATTAAGAATAGATTTTCTTAAAAACTTTGAAAAAACAAAAGAACATAAAAAGACAACTGCATATGAATACTCTAAATCTTTATTTGGTAAAAAAATTACTAAAGAAGCAGTAGTCCCTGTGTTTAAATCTTTATATGGTATCCATCCAAAGCACATGGATTATATGGCAATGTTTCTAACTCCACTTGTTAGAGTTGGGCTTTTTGATGAAAAAATAATGAAAGACCTTCTTCCTACACAACTTTTAAGTTCAATTTTATCTTATCCTGAGCAAAAGAATTTAGGTTCAGATATTTTAGGTGTAAAGAAAGCTTATTATCCTAAAAAATATGGAATTTATAGAGTTATTGAAGCCTTAAAAGAACAGCTTGAAAAACAAGGAGTGAATATTCATCTAGAAGATGAGGTAAAGGATATAGTAGAAAAGAATAATAGAATAGAAGAAATTATTTTATCTAATACAAAAATAAAAAATATTAATCATTTATTTTGGTCTGCAGGACATTTGATTTTAAAAAATCTTTTAAAAATTAAATTAGATAATTTAAAATTTCAAAAACCTCCAAAAACTGTAATTACAAATCTATTAATTGATAAAAAACTTAAAATAGGAGATATTTGCTATTTCTATAATTATGATAGTGAATATAAAACATTCAGGGTTGATAACTATATAAACTATTGTAGTGGAGCAAAAAGAAATGGTTTATATCCAATAAGTATAGAAACCTTAGCATCAGATAATGATTTAGAAAATATTGATAAAATAACACAAACGGCAATTGATGAATTAAAGGCGTTTAATGTTTTTGGAAAAGCTTGTAAAGTAAAGTTTGCAAAAACTGAAGTACTTGATTACGGTTTTCCTTTGTTAACTAAAGATAATATTGAAACAATGGATAGGGTAAGGGAGAGTATTTTAAATAGAAATATAAAAAATCTTACTTTACTAGGTATCTTATCTCAGAAAGATTTATTCTTTGAAAGTGATATTAAAAAAGATTTATATTTAAAAGTGAAAAGGTTTTTAGATGAATGTTAAAAATATAAAAGGATTAAAATATCCAGATGAATATATAATCAAATACTTTTTTAAAGAAAAACTTTTTAATTCTAAAGGTAAAGTTATAGAATTTGGATGTTCAAATGGAAATAATTTAGCTTTATTTAGTCAGTATAACTATGATGTAATAGGTATAGATATTTCAAATCAAGCTGTATCAGATGCAAATTATAATTTTCAAAATATTTATGAAAATACTGGAAATTTTACTTTTTACTGTGATGATATGTTAGCATTTGCAAATAATAATAAGAACTTGGAAGTAGATGTATTTTTATTACCGAATATTATTAATTATATAAAAAAAGAGGATTTAGTAGTTTTTCTTAAAACTATGATTCAAAACAATAATATAAAAAAAGATGCTTCTATTTTTGTAAGATGTAGAACTCCTAAAGATTTTAGATTTGGGATTGGTGAAAAACTAGAATGTAATACTTATAAATTATCAGAAGAATTTGATATTACTGGTGAAGCCTCGTGTATAAACAGGTTTTACAGTGAATTTGAATTAGTAGATTTACTTAAAAAAACTCTTGATTTAAAGGATTTTATTACACTCTCTTGTGAATGTCAGAATCCACAAAGTGAAAATACCATTGTTTTGAATTCTGATATGGTACTTTGGGGTAAAATTAATTGAAAATAGCAATTATGCAACCAACTTTTAATCCCTGGATAGGTTATTTTGATTTAATAAACTATGTGGATAAATTTGTATTTTTAGATAATGTTCAGTTGGTAAAAAGAAGTTGGCAAGTAAGAAATAAATTGAAAATAGATAATAAAGAGTACATGTTTAGTATTCCAATAAAAAAAACTAATTCAAGAGATAAAACAATTCTTAAAGATGCAGAAATTTCTTATGAAAACTTTGATTTTAGAAATAAACTTAAAAATTTACTTTTAAGAAATTATAAAAAAGCTAAATATTTCGAAGAGTTAGAAAATAGAGTTTTTGATATTATATCTTTTCAAACAAATAGTTTATCTTTGTATAATATAAACTTTATAAGAGAGATTTCCTCTTTACTTGGATATGAAGATAAGTTTATTTGCAGTTCTTCTTTAAAAGACATACAAGGTTTAAAGTCGGACTTGATTTTGAGTATTTGTAAAAAATTATCTTGTTTAGAATATATTTCACCAATAGGTTCAAAAGTATATTTAGATGAAAATATAGAAAGTTTTGCATGTGAAGATATAGATGTTTTTTATCAAGATTATAGTCATAAAACTTATAGTCAAATTGGAGATGAATTTATTCCATATTTAGGAATCCTTGATGTATTATTTAATGAGGGAATAAATAAAACAAAAGAAATAATAATTGGTGGTAGAAATTTTATTAAGGAGTACAAATGAATATTTATTTAGCAGGTGAGATACATTCAAATTGGAGAGATGAACTTATAAATCTTTGTAAACAAAAAGAATTAGATTATACATTTTCCTCTCCTCAATTAGACCATGGTACAAGTGATAATGTTGGGAAAGTAATTATGGGAGATCAAGGCAGTTCTTTTTATAATGATAATGCTAGTGCAAAAATAAATAGCATTAAAACTCATATTTCAATACAAAAGAGTGATATTGTAATTGTAAAGTTTGGGGAACAATATAAGCAATGGAATGCAGCATTTGATGCAGGTTATGCTAGTGCTTTAGGTAAAAAGCTTATTATTATCCATCCTCAGTCTTTTAATCATCCATTAAAAGAAATAGATAGTGTTTCAAGTGCTTCTGTAGAAACAGAAGCAGAAGTTGTAGAGATATTAGAATATTTAAAAAAATAAAGAAAGATTATTATGTTTAAAATAGGAAGTTTTGACTTAAAAAAGGATGGAGTTTTTATTATTGCTGAATTAAGTGCAAATCACAATGGTAATTTACAAAATGCATTAGACACAATCAAAGCAGCAAAAGAAATAGGTGCAAATGCCATTAAGTTGCAAACTTATAGAGCAGATACTATAACTTTAAATTGTAAAAAAGATGAGTTTAAAATCTCTCAAGATACCTTATGGGATGGAAAGTATTTATACGATTTATATGAAGAAGCTCATACTCCATGGGAATGGCATAAACAACTATTTGATTATGCAAAAGAGATTGATATAATAATTTTTTCTTCACCTTTTGATAAAACAGCAATTGATTTATTAGAAGATCTTGACACGCCAGCTTATAAAATAGCTTCATTTGAGATTACAGATTATGAATTAATTAGATATGCAGCCTCAAAAATGAAGCCAATCATTATATCAACAGGAATTGCAACAATTGATGAAATTCAAGATGCTGTAGATATTTGTAAGAGTGTGGGAAATGATAAAATTGTTTTATTAAAATGTACAAGTGCATACCCCGCACCTTTAGACGATGCAAACTTATTAACAATTCCTAATATGAAAAGTACATTTTCTGTTGAAGTAGGATTTTCTGATCATACTATAGGTTCAACAGCTCCAATTGTAGCAACTACATTAGGTGCAAAAGTAATAGAAAAACATTTTATTTTAGATAAATCTATAGGTGGTCCTGATAGTGAGTTTTCAATGGAAAAAGAAGACTTTTCAAAAATGATAAAAGAGATAAGAAATACTGAAAAGCTATTAGGGAAAGTG
Source organism: Arcobacter roscoffensis (assembly GCF_024267655.1). Classification (NCBI taxonomy): domain Bacteria; kingdom Pseudomonadati; phylum Campylobacterota; class Epsilonproteobacteria; order Campylobacterales; family Arcobacteraceae; genus Arcobacter; species Arcobacter roscoffensis. The sequence goes on along the minus strand of NZ_CP100595.1, from coordinate 2,995,489 downwards.
GATTATAAACTTACCGAAAAAAGAAAAAAAAGTAGAACATTTAGTCGAAGTCTTTATGTGAGTAAAGATATAAAAGAGGGCGAATTTTTTAGCAAAGAGAATATAAAAAGTGTAAGACCTGGATTAGGACTTCACCCAAAGTATTTAAATGAAATATTAGGTAAAAAAGCAAAGAAAGATTACTATTTTGGTGATGCTTTAACATTTAGTGATTTATAAAAGAGGATAATAAGTGAAGAGTTTTGATTTAAGTTTAATGGATTTAATGTTCGAGGATATGTCTAAACAAAAAGAAGTATATAGGCCAACTACATTCTGGGAAGAGGGTTCAAAGGTAATTGTGAAAGAAATTAAAGAGCAAGGTGTTGAAAACTTTCGGTCTCTAAAAACTACAAGAGGTTTTTTTGTTCCTAATTATTCTTACTCTGAATACTATGAAAATGAAAATTTATATAATGAAACAAAAGTAGAACTAAAAAAAGCTACAAGTGATGCAAAATCAAATACAAGATTTGATTTTTTACTGTCTGGTAAACTTCAAGCTTTTAGTGATTATAGAGTTCTTAAAGGAAGTAATATAGAATCTTCTCCTTATACAAGTAAAGTATCTGAAAGTAATGTTGGACAGCCTTTAGAGCAATTTAACTTCGATAATAGAAATTTCTCTAGGTCATTTCTAAATTATTTATTGGGACTAAATTTTCTAAAGAAACATGTTGATTCATCAACTATTAAAAATGTGATGGAAATAGGTGGTGGATTTGGTACTTTAGGAGAAATCTTACTTGGTGATGAAAGAAATGATATTTTCTATATAAATGCAGATATTCCTCCTGTTTCTTTTGTTTCTTCGTACTATTTAAAAGAAGTATTTGGTAAAGAAAATATTGCTGATTATGGTGATTTGCATAAAGAAGAGGTTTTAGAGATTGATAAATTAAAACAGAGTTACAAAGCTGTAAATCTATGTTCTTGGCAGATTGAGAAACTAAAAGGTAAAATTGATTTATTTGTAAACTTTATTTCTTTTCAAGAAATGGAGCCAGATGTTGTAAATAACTATTGTAAATATATTAGAGACTTAGCCCCACAATTTATATTACTTAGAAATATTCAAGAGGGTAAGAAAAAAAGAGATGAAGATACAATTTATGGTGTAGAAACACCAATTTTAGGCGATGACTATGATAGTTTTTTACCTGAATATGAATTAAAAGCAAATGATAGTGAAATCTTCGGATTTAAAACAGAAGATAATTTCCATTCTCAACTAAGACTATATGTAAGAAAATAGTCTTAGTTATAAATCTCCTCAAAGGTATTTAAAATTCTATTTATCTGTGAAAGTTGAATACACTTATCTTCAAGATAAGAACTATAAGGATTTGTAAGAAGAAAAAATTCATCTAATATTTGAATAACAAAAGATGTTGGGAAATTGTTTTTTAATTTTTCAAAATCTTTTTCTATATTTTTAGATGTTTTTAGTTTTTTAATTACTTTACTCTCTTTTTTCATTTCGTTTATATCAATTTTTTCAAGTTCTTTTCTTGTGATAGTTTTTAATTGATTTATTAAAGATTTAATATAAGAGTTTTTATCAAACTTTTTGAAATTACTAGTATTTATATCTAAAAGTTTTAAAGGTTTTGTATTATTAAAGTAAGCCCCTTTAGATAGATTGTATATAGAAGAGCCTTTAATTAAATCTTCTTTTATTTCATTTATACTTTCAATCATATCTTTATAAAGTAATGTGGTTTTAACATTATTATTGAAGTTTCCTTTTACATCTACAAGATAGTTTTTATAGTTATTCTCTTCTTCTTTTTGAATCTCTTTATTGTAATAGTATGAAGAGAAGTGTGTTTCTCCTGTTTTTTCATCAATAGCTGCATCTAATCCTAATAAATAGATCTCTTTTGCCCCAAGAGTAAGTAAAATTTTTAAACCAATATCTCCTACAGTAACTCCTGGGATCAAGCCTGTATTTATCAAAAATTCAATAGATGTCTGAATAAAAAATATATTACTATTATTTATCTCTTCATAGATTTTTGGGTCAGTTTTAATTGAACTAATAATTAAAGAGTCTTTAAAAAACTCTTTATTTACATCAAATTGATTTCTAACTGTTGTTTCCCCTGCATCAATTGAGATTATAATATCAGGGTGTATTTGATGACTTTCCAAAAACTTTAAAATGGCAGCTGCTGTAACTATTATAAATCTATCTTTACACTCTTTTATAAAGTCAACATTTTTATCTAAAGAAGGTCCTGCAGCTAAAAATAAGATAGGTTTTTCTTGTAAAAAATCTTTTTTTATAATAGTTTTTAAAATGCCATTTTGATTGTTTTTTAGGTAATAAAAACCTCTTTTTAAACTATAAATATATTCTGCAAAAGGGTATCTTATTTTATTTTCTAAAGTTAATATTTCACTTACTTTTGAAACCAAATCAAGTTCATTAGAACTTGCAAGCTCAAATCTAATAAAGTTGTTGTAACTAGATTTATATTTTAGGAAATTAATAATGCAGTTTTTAAGTTCTTCTTCATTTTGTGAAATACTAAAAAATATTTGACTATTTTGAGCAATCTCTTCATAATCAGTAAGGAATAAAGATAATCTAAAAATTTCTATATTTGGCTCTATAATTAAATAAACTTTTGAGTTTAAAACTCTATGGATATCATTTAAATGAACACCAAGTAAAGTACCTAAGAATATGAATTTATTACTTTGTTCTTTTGGTATTTCAATATTTTTTAACTGCTCTACATATTCATTTATAAATTCAGATGTTTCTACTTCTTCATCTATATCCCCATAGGATACAAGAGTTTTATTTGGATCAATTAATGAAATTATATTTTCATTGTTGTAGATATTTTTAGCTCTGTATTGGCCATCATAAAAAGGGTCACAATTATATATTTTTTTATCTTGATGAATCAATTCAAAATGATTATCTATGTAATCAAGATGATAAGTTTCTAGAAGATTTTTTTCTAAATCTTCTATTTTTTTATAAATCTCAAAGTAGTTCTTTTTTAGAAAAATTATATTTTTTTGATAAATCTGAATTATTGTTTCTTGTAGTTCTTGCATGGTTATTATTATACCCTTATTTAATAAAATCTTAGTATAATAATTAATATTTAAAAAAGGACTAACATGGACTTGTCTGCTGAAGAACAACTACATAAAGCTATGATGGATACATACCATTTAAATCTATTATTTTTATCTGAGTTTGATAATGAATTATTTATTAGAGTTACACACTTGGGTGATTTAATGGGTAAAGGTTTATATAAAGAAAGATATTTTTTGGAGTTTATAAAAGAGTCAGGAGACTTTGATATTTATGATAATGAAAAAGATAAATATTTATATGACAAAAAACCAAAAAAGTTTAATAATAAAGCAGTTGTACAAACTAATTTTGATTTAAAAAATAGTATTAATACTTTAAATCAAGGGTTTTATAATCATGAAAATGATGGTGATTTTAGCTTAGATGAAGATGAGGGAATTTATTCAATTGCTGGTAAAAAGCTTATGAATGATTTATTTAAAATAAAAGAAGAGTTAGATTATAAAATAGATAGAGAAAATAGAAGAATAAATAAAATTGATAAGTTTATGTTTATTGGGACATTACTTGGTAGACATATCCCTAAAATTATGAAAAAGATCAATGCCAAAACTTTTTTTGTTTGTGAGAACAATTTAGAAATATTTAGATTATCTTTATTTGTTTGTGATTACAGTGCCTTGGCAGTAGAAGGAAGAAAGGTAATTTTTTCGATAATGGATGATGATAATATTTTATTAGAAAAAGTGCTGGATTTTTATAATATGGATGTTTATAATAACTCTATTTTAAAATTCTATACTACAAATCATGATGTTAAAAATTATTTTGATAGAATAATTGATAGAGTATTATCTGTAAGTCCTATGTCTTTCAATTATTATATGAATTTAGATAATGTTGTTTATAACTTGTCGAAAAATTTCTTTAAATATAAAACTTTATCATTAAGAGATAATCTTGAATTAAAATCCTTTGAAAATAAGCCTATTTTATATATTGGAGCAGGACCATCTTTAAATGATAATATAGAATGGGTTTATGAAAATCAAGATAGATTTATTATTGTAACTATGGCAGCGACACTTAATATATTATTTGAGAATAAAATTAAACCAGATATTATAACTACATTAGATCCACAGCATTATGTTGATATTCAGCTTTTTAGTAATCCTGATTTAAAAGAACTTTTAGCAGATACTATTGTGCTTGCTTCTATTAATACAGCTGAAAACGTTTTAGAAAAACTTTCAAAAATAAGTAGAGTTTATTTATATGAAGTATTAGGTTCTATTCAAGTTGGACATAAAGCTTTAACTGGTAACTCTGTTGGAGAGTTGACTTACTCTATAATTTCTAGATTTGTTAATATTAAAGAGATTTATTTATTAGGTTTAGACTTGGCATTAAATCAAAATACGGGTTCAACTCATTCATCTGACTACGAATATAATAAGAAATTAGATATTGAAGACCTTAATAAACTTGAAGTTAATGAAAACTACTCTTTTAAAGATGATGTAATTAAAATAAGAGGTAACTTTCAAAAAGAAGTTTTAACAAGTAGACAATTTTATGGTTCATTAAGATTTTATATAGGTCAAACAAAATTAAATAGTGTTAGCACATATAATTTAAGCAATCATGGAGCATTTATTGAAAATACTATTCCTTTAAAAAGTATAGATCTAAAAGTTGATGACTTTACAAAAATAGATAAAGAGAATTTAAAAGAGTCTTTAACTGAGGACTTAGAGTCTATTGTAGTTGAAAACTTATCTAAAAGAGATTTAAAAAGTTTAAATAGTCATCTCAATATGGTAAATGAAATTTTAGAACAACTTAACTTAACAGAAAAGATAAAAACATATGATGAATTTAATATTTTTGCTAATGAAATATTTCAATATTTGATGAATCCAGAAAATAAGATTAATTACTTAAAAGAGATTTATGTTACATATACATTAGCTTTTAATCCTTATATATCATATTGTATTCTAATAAAAGATAAAAAAGATAAGGTAAATATCAAAAAAGTTATAAAGGCTTGGTCAAATATTCTTAGTAAATTATTAACAAAATATAAAGACTATTTAGAGGATATTATTGAAGAAAATGATAAAAGGGTAAATTAAACCTTTTATCATTTTTAAGCTTTACTGTAATAATCTAGTAACATTTTGTTGCATTGCATTTGCTTGACTTAATGCATAAGTCCCCGCTTGTGCAATTATGTTTTGTTTATTAAAGTTCGCACTCTCTTGAGCATAATCAACATCTCTAATAACAGATTCTGCATTTTTAATATTAGTTTGTTGAGTACCTAAGTTTCTAACAGCTGATTCTAATTGGTTTTGAGTAGAACCAAAGTCCGCTCTCCATCCATTTAGTCTATCTAAGGCATTATCAACTTGTAACATAGCTGTTCTAGCACCTGCTTGTGCGATAACTGAAGTCGAACCAATACTAATTACTCCAGCACTTACAACTCCAACTAATCCACCTAAACTTAAACCAGTAGTATTTGATTGTACACTATCCCCAGTAGAAATAGTATTAGCAGCTTTATCACCCATTTGGAATGTATGTGAAGCAGCAGTAGCCCCAGTTCTAAAAGTAGTATCACCTTGTAAAAGTTGAATACCATTGTAATTAGTTTGTTGTGCAATATTATCTAATTGATCAAGTAATTTTGATAAGTCTTTTGCAATAGCTTGTCTACCAGCAGTAGAAGTAGTAGCAGTAGCTGCTTGAATTAGTTTCGTTTTAACAATATCTAAAATATTAGATTGTTCAGCCATAGCTTTATCAGCAATTTGAGTTAAAGCAATAGCAGAGTTACCATTTGAGATAGCTTGACCTGTACCACTTGCTTGTGTTCTTAGTTTATCAGCAATAGATAAACCAGAAGCATCATCACTAGCTTTGTTGATTCTAAGACCTGAAGATAATTTCTCTAAAGAAGTACCTAAAGTTTTGTTTGTGTTTGAGTTTGATTCCATAGCTTGCATAGCAGCTACATTTGTATTAATTCTCATAATAAATCCTTTTCGAGATTAAAAAGATTTACCCTGATACGGGAGCCTGAAAACCTTCTCATATTACTGAGCATAGAGTTTTAACTCTTCGGCATAAATTTATACCTATACAATTACATATTACTCTTATCAAATATTACTCGGATATTTCACAACAATAATTTAAAGATTTATATAAATAACTTTACAAGGAGTAAATCCTTGAAAGTTAATTTATAAATGTTTAAATATATTAATTTAAACACAAGCCTTAAATTATTAACTATTGTAATAATCTTAGTACATTTTGTTGCATTGCATTGGCTTGACTCATAGCATAAGTACCAGCTTGAGCAACAATATTTTGTTTACTAAAGTTCGCACTCTCTTGAGCATAGTCAACATCTCTAATAACAGACTCTGCATTTTTGATGTTAGTTTGTTGTGTACCTAAGTTTCTAACAGCTGATTCTAATTGGTTTTGAGTAGAACCGAAGTCCGCTCTCCATCCATTTAGTCTATCAATTGCTTGGTCAACTTCTAACATTTGTGTTCTAGCATTAGCAGCAGTAATACCTGCTCCACCAGCACTAGTAACACCAGCACTAACTAAACCATCTAATGGCGCTAAACTTAATCCAGTTGTATTTGACTGAACACTGTCACCAGTAGAAATAGTATTAGCAGCTTTATCACCCATTTGGAATGTTTGTGAACTTGCTGTACCTGTATTAGTTGCACTATTCTGTAATAATTGAATACCATTATAGTTTGTTTGCGATGCAATATTATCTAACTGGTCTAATAATTTAGAAACGTCTTTTGAAATAGCAACTCTACCAGCAGTAGAAGTTGTAGCAGTTGATGCTTGAATTAATTTCGTTTTAACAATATCTAAAATATTAGATTGTTCAGCCATAGCTTTATCAGCAATTTGTGTTAAAGCAATAGCTGAATTACCATTTGATATAGCTTGACCTGTACCACTTGCTTGTGTTCTTAGTTTATCAGCAATTGCTAATCCAGATGAATCATCACTTGCTTTATTAATTCTAAGACCTGAACTTAATTTTTCTAATGAATTACTTAAATTAGAATTAGTTCTTGATGCCGATTCTTGAGCTGTCATTGCAGCTACATTTGTGTTAATTCTCATAATAAATCCTTTATATGATAAAAAGATTTACCCTGATACGGGAGCCTGAAACGTTCTTGATTTTACCCAAGCATAGAAGGAGAGCCTTCTTCGGAATCACTTGATCCCTATAATAAATGTTTCAACCCCATAAACTCCACAAATAAATCAATACAAATTATTGTAATAATCTAGTAACATTTTGTTGCATTGCATTTGCTTGACTTAATGCATAAGTCCCCGCTTGTGCAATTATGTTTTGTTTATTAAAGTTCGCACTCTCTTGAGCATAATCAACATCTCTAATAACAGATTCTGCATTTTTAATATTAGTTTGTTGAGTACTTAAGTTTCTAACAGCTGATTCTAATTGGTTTTGAGTAGAACCGAAGTCTGCTCTCCATCCATTTAGTCTATCAATTGCTTGGTCAATTTCTAACATCTGAGTTCTAGCATTTCCTGCTGTAATACCAGTTCCACCAGCACTAGTAACACCAGCACTAACCATTCCAACTAAACCATTTAAACTTAATCCAGTAGTATTTGATCTTACAGTATCACTAGTAGAAATAGTATTAGCAGCTTTATCACCCATTTGGAATGTATGTGAAGAGGCAGTAGCACCAGTTCTAAATGTAGTATCACCTTGTAAAAGTTGAATACCATTGTAGTTAGTTTGTTGTGCAATATTGTCTAACTGGTCTAATAGTTTATCTACGTCTTTACCAATAGCTTGTCTACCAGCAGTAGAAGTAGTAGCAGTAGCTGCTTGAATTAGTTTCGTTTTAACAATATCTAAAATATTAGATTGTTCAGCCATAGCTTTATCAGCAATTTGAGTTAAAGCAATTGCAGAACTACCATTTGAAATAGCCTGACCAGTACCACTTGCTTGTGTTCTTAATTTATCAGCAATAGATAAACCAGAAGCATCATCACTAGCTTTGTTGATTCTAAGACCTGAAGATAATTTCTCTAAAGAAGTACCTAAAGTTTTGTTTGTATTTGAGTTTGATTCCATAGCTTGCATAGCAGCTACATTTGTATTGATTCTCATAATAAATCCTTTTCGAGATTAAAAAGATTTACCCTGATACGGGAGCCTAATAACATTCTTGTTTCACCAAGCATAGAGTTTAACTCTTCGGAATCAATTGATTCCTATACATTTTCCCTTTAGGAAAGGGATTAACACCCAGAAGTGTCATTCCTTTTCCTAAAGGTATAATAGAATTATTACACACCAATTCTTAAAATTAGATTAAATAAAACAAAGATATAAAAAAAGGCCTAGAAAAAACTAGACCTTATCTATCTTTTTTAACTATTTATCTCTATTGAAGTAGTCTCATAACATTTTGAGATACATTATTAGCCTGACTCATAGCATAAGTTCCAGCTTGTGAGATAATGTTTTGTTTATTGAAGTTAGCACTTTCAGCAGCATAATCAACATCTCTAATAACAGACTCAGCTGCTTTGATATTAGTTTGTTGTGTTGCTAGGTTTCTAACAGCTGATTCTAATTGGTTTTGAGTAGAACCGAAGTCCGCTCTCCATCCATTTAGTTTATCTAAAGCTTGATCAATTTCTAACATCTGAGTTCTAGCATTAGCAGCAGTAAGACCAGTTCCACCAGCACTAGTAACACCAGCACTAACTTGACCAAGTAAACCACCTAAACTTAAACCAGTTGTATTTGATTGCACAGTATCACTAGTAGAAATAGTATTAGCAGCTTTATCACCCATTTGGAATGTATGTGAAGCAGCAGTAGCCCCAGTTCTAAAAGTAGTATCACCTTGTAAAAGTTGAATACCATTGTAATTAGTTTGTTGTGCAATATTGTCTAACTGATCTAATAGTTTATCTACATCTTTACCAATAGCTTGTCTACCAGCAGTAGAAGTAGTAGCAGTAGCTGCTTGAATTAGTTTCGTTTTAACAATATCTAAAATATTAGATTGTTCAGCCATAGCTTTATCAGCAATTTGAGTTAAAGCAATAGCAGAGTTACCATTTGAGATAGCTTGACCTGTACCACTTGCTTGTGTTCTTAATTTATCAGCAATTGCAAGTCCTGAAGCATCATCACTTGCTTTGTTGATTCTAAGACCTGAACTTAATTTCTCTAATGAAGAGTTTAAAGTTTTATTTGTATTTGCATTCGCTTCTCTTGCTTGTAAAGAAGCTACGTTTGTATTGATTCTCATAATAAATCCTTTTCGAGATTAAAAAGATTTACCCTGATACGGGAGCCTGAAAACCTTCTCATATTACTGAGCATAGAGTTTTAACTCTTCGGCATAAATTTATACCTATACAATTACATATTACTCTTATCAAATATTACTCGGATATTTCACAACAATAATTTAAAGATTTATATAAATAACTTTACAAGGAGTAAATCCTTGAAAGTTAATTTATAAATGTTTAAATATATTAATTTAAACACAAGCCTTAAATTATTAACTATTGTAATAATCTTAGTACATTTTGTTGCATTGCATTGGCTTGACTCATAGCATAAGTACCAGCTTGAGCAACAATATTTTGTTTACTAAAGTTCGCACTCTCTTGAGCATAGTCAACATCTCTAATAACAGACTCTGCATTTTTGATGTTAGTTTGTTGTGTACCTAAGTTTCTAACAGCTGATTCTAATTGGTTTTGAGTAGAACCGAAGTCCGCTCTCCATCCATTTAGTCTATCAATTGCTTGGTCAACTTCTAACATTTGTGTTCTAGCATTAGCAGCAGTAATACCTGCTCCACCAGCACTAGTAACACCAGCACTAACTAAACCATCTAATGGCGCTAAACTTAATCCAGTTGTATTTGACTGAACACTATCCCCAGTAGAAATAGTATTAGCAGCTTTATCACCCATTTGGAATGTTTGTGACGATGCTGTTCCAGTACCTGTCGCACTTGCTTGTAATAGTTGAATACCATTATAGTTTGTTTGCGATGCAATATTATCTAACTGGTCTAATAATTTAGAAACGTCTTTTGAAATAGCAACTCTACCAGCAGTAGAAGTTGTAGCAGTTGATGCTTGAATTAATTTCGTTTTAACAATATCTAAAATATTAGATTGTTCAGCCATAGCTTTATCAGCAATTTGTGTTAAAGCAATAGCTGAATTACCATTTGATATAGCTTGACCTGTACCACTTGCTTGTGTTCTTAGTTTATCAGCAATTGCTAATCCAGATGAATCATCACTTGCTTTATTAATTCTAAGACCTGAACTTAATTTTTCTAATGAATTACTTAAATTAGAATTAGTTCTTGATGCCGATTCTTGAGCTGTCATTGCAGCTACATTTGTGTTAATTCTCATAATAAATCCTTTATATGATAAAAAGATTTACCCTGATACGGGAGCCTGAAACGTTCTTGATTTTACCCAAGCATAGAAGGAGAGCCTTCTTCGGAATCACTTGATCCCTATAATAAATGTTTCAACCCCATAAACTCCACAAATAAATCAATACAAATTATTGTAATAATCTAGTAACATTTTGTTGCATTGCATTTGCTTGACTTAATGCATAAGTCCCCGCTTGTGCAATTATGTTTTGTTTATTAAAGTTCGCACTCTCTTGAGCATAATCAACATCTCTAATAACAGATTCTGCATTTTTAATATTAGTTTGTTGAGTACTTAAGTTTCTAACAGCTGATTCTAATTGGTTTTGAGTAGAACCGAAGTCTGCTCTCCATCCATTTAGTCTATCTAAGGCTTGATCAATTTCTAACATCTGAGTTCTAGCATTTCCTGCTGTAATACCAGTTCCACCAGCACTAGTAACACCAGCACTAACCATTCCTGATAAACCATTTAAGCTTAACCCTACTGTATTAGAATGTACACTATCACTAGTAGAAATAGTATTAGCAGCTTTATCACCCATTTGGAATGTATGTGAAGAAGCTGTATTTGTACTTGCTAATGTAGTATCACCTTGTAAAAGTTGAATACCATTGTAGTTAGTTTGAGCAGCAATATTATCTAATTGTGTTAACAGTTTATCTACGTCTTTTGAAATAGAAACTCTACCAGCAGTAGAAGTAGTAGCAGTAGCTGCTTGAATTAGTTTCGTTTTAACAATATCTAAAATATTAGATTGTTCAGCCATAGCTTTATCAGCAATTTGAGTTAAAGCAATTGCAGAACTACCATTTGAAATAGCCTGACCAGTACCACTTGCTTGTGTTCTTAATTTATCAGCAATAGATAAACCAGAAGCATCATCACTAGCTTTGTTGATTCTAAGACCTGAAGATAATTTCTCTAAAGAAGTACCTAAAGTTTTGTTTGTATTTGAGTTTGATTCCATAGCTTGCATAGCAGCTACATTTGTATTGATTCTCATAATAAATCCTTTTCGAGATTAAAAAGATTTACCCTGATACGGGAGCCTAATAACATTCTTGTTTCACCAAGCATAGAGTTTAACTCTTCGGAATCAATTGATTCCTATACATTTTCCCTTTAGGAAAGGGATTAACACCCAGAAGTGTCATTCCTTTTCCTAAAGGTATAATAGAATTATTACACACCAATTCTTAAAATTAGATTAAATAAAACAAAGATATAAAAAAAGGCCTAGAAAAAACTAGACCTTATCTATCTTTTTTAACTATTTATCTCTATTGAAGTAGTCTCATAACATTTTGAGATACATTATTAGCCTGACTCATAGCATAAGTTCCAGCTTGTGAGATAATGTTTTGTTTATTGAAGTTAGCACTTTCAGCAGCATAATCAACATCTCTAATAACAGACTCAGCTGCTTTGATATTAGTTTGTTGTGTTGCTAGGTTTCTAACAGCTGATTCTAATTGGTTTTGAGTAGAACCGAAGTCCGCTCTCCATCCATTTAGTTTATCTAAAGCTTGATCAATTTCTAACATCTGAGTTCTAGCATTAGCAGCAGTAAGACCAGTTCCACCAGCACTAGTAACACCAGCACTAACTTGACCAAGTAAACCACCTAAACTTAAACCAGTTGTATTTGATTGCACAGTATCACTAGTAGAAATAGTATTAGCAGCTTTATCACCCATTTGGAATGTATGTGAAGCAGCAGTAGCCCCAGTTCTAAAAGTAGTATCACCTTGTAAAAGTTGAATACCATTGTAATTAGTTTGTTGTGCAATATTGTCTAACTGATCTAATAGTTTATCTACATCTTTACCAATAGCTTGTCTACCAGCAGTAGAAGTAGTAGCAGTAGCTGCTTGAATTAGTTTCGTTTTAACAATATCTAAAATATTAGATTGTTCAGCCATAGCTTTATCAGCAATTTGAGTTAAAGCAATAGCAGAGTTACCATTTGAGATAGCTTGACCTGTACCACTTGCTTGTGTTCTTAATTTATCAGCAATTGCAAGTCCTGAAGCATCATCACTTGCTTTGTTGATTCTAAGACCTGAACTTAATTTCTCTAATGAAGAGTTTAAAGTTTTATTTGTATTTGCATTCGCTTCTCTTGCTTGTAAAGAAGCTACGTTTGTATTGATTCTCATTTTATTATTCCCTTTTTAGGATTCCATTACATTATATATAAATATATATTAGCTAAGCTAAGTTTAAATTTTGTTTAAAATAACGCCAGTTTCGATATGTTTTGTATATGCAAACTGGTCAAATAATGCAAATTTTTCTATGCTATGAGTCTTTGTTAGCACTTCTAAATCTCTGTGAAGAGTTTCTGGATTACATGAAATATAAATTATTTGATTATAGTTTGTAACTAATTGTCTTGTTAAGTCATCAAGTCCTGCTCTTGGTGGATCAACAAAAATAGTTGAAAAATCATAGCTTTTTAAATCAATATTTTTAAGTCTAGTGAACTCTCTTTTTTCTTCTAGTGCTTCTACAAATTCTTCAGCACTCATCCTTACAAAATCGATATTTGAAGTACTATTTAGTTCACAGTTTTTTAAAGCTGAATTAATTGATGTTTTTGAAATTTCAGTTGCTAAAACTTTTCTAAACTTTGTAGATAAAGGGATTGTAAAATTCCCACCACCACAATATAATTCACATAAGTCACTTTCACTTCGATTGATGTTATTTAATACCCATTCAATCATTTTTACATTTACTTTTGTATTAGGTTGTGTAAAACCACCTTCTTTATATTGGAAGTAAAAGTCTTGATTATTAATATTTAAAGTCTCATCTATATAATCATTACTTAAAATTACTTTTTGTTTTCTACTTCTTCCAATTATTTTTATTCCATATTTTTCTTCAAGTTTTTTTGCTTCTTCACTCCATTGTTCATCAAGTTTTCTATGATAAATTATTGTTACAAGCATATCTTTCGTTGTAGAACCTAAAAACTCTATGGCATAAACCTTAAAAGACATTGTATGTGAACTTTGAATTTCTTCTAAAAGTTTAGGCATTAACTCTTTTATTTGTAAACTTACAATTTGACATGAATCTATTTCTAGTGTAGTTTTATCAAAACTTGTCATTGCATAAGATAGAGTTGGATTATCATTTTCATCGAAATTCTTCCAAATTCTAAACTCTGCTCTATATCTGAAGTTTTCTTCATCGCTTTTGATAATATCAAACTCTTCACTTGTAAAGTTTAAGAATCTTTCTTTTTCTCTTTGTATTTTTACTTCAAGTTGTTCTTCGTAGCTTTTATCATATAAAGTACATGAGCCACATTGCCCAAAATATTCACAATTCATTTATAATCCTGTTTCATTTAATACGATATTATATAGTATTAACTATAATACGTCCATGAAAGAAAATTGGCAAGAACAACTACACACACTATTAAATTGTGATTTAAAAGAGCTTTACCCTCTAGCACGAAGTTTAAACAGAAAATTAGAGTTTTACGTAGGACCTACAAACTCAGGAAAAACTTATAATGCTATGAAACAGTTAAAGCAAGCAAATTCAGGTTTATATTTAGCTCCTTTAAGGCTTTTGGCTTTAGAAGGATATGAGGATTTAAAAGCATCAGATATTGATGCAAGTTTAGTAACAGGTGAAGAGCAAATCTTTGATGAAGATGCTGCACATGTTTGTTCAACCATAGAGATGCTGGATTTTGATTTGGATGTTGATGTTGCAGTAATTGATGAAGTTCAAATGCTAGATGACAATGATAGAGGTTGGGCATGGGTAAATGCTATTATTGGTGCTCCTGCAAAAAAAGTAATTATGACGGGAAGTGTAAATGCCCTAGAAGCTGTAAAAAAAGTAGCTTCTTATTTAGGGGAAGAATTAGAAGTTGTAAAACATAAAAGAAAAACACCTTTAGAAGTTATGGAAAGACACACTTCTTTAGATAATTTAAGTAGCGGAACAGCACTTATTGCTTTTTCAAGAGCAGATGTTTTAAAACTAAAGCAAAAACTTCAAAAGAAATATAGAGTTTCTGTAATTTATGGAAATTTATCTCCTGAGGTTAGACGTGATGAAGCAAAAAGATTTAGAGAAGGGCAAAGTGATATTTTAATAGCAACTGATGCAATAGCAATGGGTCTAAATCTTCCTATTCATACAATCCTTTTTACAACTGATACAAAGTTTGATGGCATTAGTAGAAGAAAACTAACTGTTAATGAAATAACACAAATTGTAGGACGTGCAGGAAGATATGGGCATTTTGAGGCAGGACTTTTTGGCGCAACAAGAAGGGATGTTTTAAAGCATATTCAAAGTGAGTATAAAAAGCCTATAAAAACTATAAAGCCACCTTTTAAAGTAAAAATTAATGCAGCACAATTAGAAGGTTTAGCAAGTCATATAAAAACAAAATCTTTAACAAAGACTTTAATATATTTTGCAAAAAATATGTATTTTAGTGGACCTTTTATTGCTTCAAATATCTCTTCAATGCTTGAAGCTTCAAAAATTGTAGACACAAGACATAATCTAAAACTTGAAGATAAGTATTTATTAGCTCAAGCTCCAATTACAACTAAGTCACCTATTATATTGCAAGCATATCAAGCATATATTGCAGCAGTTATTAGAAAAAAAGTTTGTAGATATAGACCATCTATTACCCTTCCTAAAAAGACTGAAATAACACAAAGAGATTTACTTTTAGTAGAGGACGAAGTTAAAAAAATATCTTTATATTTATGGCTTTCGTATAAAATGCCAGACATTTTCCCAGACCATGATAAAGCTTTTATTTTAAGGAACTCTTTTAACTCATTTATAGAGCAAACTTTAAAATCAAATCTTGTACAAGACAGGTCAAATAATTTTTCTAAGCCTAGACATAAAGACTATGGAGATAAAAATAATAATAAAAAAAGAGTATATGGTAGAAGAAGAAACAAAGATAGTTTTAAGTAGAAAAAATACAAATTTAGATAAAATAAATACTAAAAATAAAAAGTATTTAAATTATAAGGAAAATATGCCATGATTAATAAATTGTTTAAAGGTAGTGATTCAGATATTTTTCAAAAAGAGCTACTTAAAAACAATGTTGATAAAAGTAAAATCCAAAAAATAATAGATGATGGCATAGATATAAATCAAGTAGATGAAAAAGGAAGAACTATTCTTTTTTCTCTAATTGCAAAAAGAAAAATTGATGCAATAAAAATCCTTCTAGAAAACAAAATAGATTTAACTATTGAAGATGAGTATGGAAGAAATGCTTTAGCTGAAGCTGTTTTTAGAGGTGATGGAATGATGATTCGATTTCTTCTTGATAATGGCTGTAATGTAAATGATAAAAACTCCTCAAATAGAACAATTTTACAAGATGTGGCTCTTGAAGGTGATTATAAAACTTTTAGAGTTCTAATGAATTACAATCCTGAATACAATTTAAAAGACAACTATAACAAAACAGTTTTATATGATGCTGTTGAGGGTGGAAATGTAAATATAGTTAAAGAGGTTATAAATAATATAGATGATATTAATCTTTTAGATGAAAATGAACAAACAGTACTCTTCCCTGCTGTATTAAAAGAAGATACTGAGATTGCTAAAACACTTATCTTAAATGGTATAGATATTAATAAAAAAGATATAAGTGGTCAAACTGTTTTATTTAATGCTATTTTACAAGGTGAAAATAGTTTAGATTTGATTATGCTTCTAGTGAAAAAAGGAGTAAATTTAAATACGGTTGATAAAAGTCATAGAACTATACTTGATGAAATTTTGTATGTTTTAGAGCTTCAAAAACTAAAACCATCTGAATTAGATGGAAAATATGTAACTATTAAAGGGGATAAAAACTATTTAAGTTTAGCCTCATTGCTAATCAAAAATGGTTTATTAGTTGATAGATTTGATGATGAGGGAAATACTACTTTATGGAAAGCAATACAAAAACAAAATTATGAAAATATAGAATTCTTATTAAAAAGTGGTGCAAATATTAATACCAAAGATGAAAAAGGTCAAACTATTTTCTTTAAAGAAGTAATAAAAGGTTATCCTAACTTTAAGATGATTTCCTACTTAGTTAAACATGGTGTAGATGTAAATATTAGAGACCATGAAGAAAAAACGGCATTTGACTACTTAATAGAGAAAATTTATAAAACTGAAAATCTTATTCAAAACGAAGAATCAGAACCTAAGGGGTATTTGATTTTATTTAAAAAACTATTACCTTTAAAGCCAAAGCTTGATGAAGTTAGAAGTGATGGAAGGAATGTACTCTTTGATGTGGTTAAATATAATCATTTTGAATTAATAAAAACTCTTTTAAATTATGGAATGAACCCAAATATAAAAGATAAAGAGGGCAATACTCCTTTATCTGTGATGATAGATACAGGAGTGAAACTAAAAATCAAAGAAGCAAGAGAGAGATTTTTAGAAAGACTTGTCTTCTTTTTAAAGTTTAGAGTAAATCTTGAAGCTCAAGATAAAGATGGAAGAACTGTTTATCATAAAGCTGTAATTGCTGATGATTTAGAACTTATAGAAAAGCTTCTAACTAAAAAAGTAAATTTAGATATAAAAGATAAACAAGGAAGAACAGCCCTGCATCATACTCAATGGACGGGTAACTATAAAATTGCAAGATGGCTAATAGCAGCAGGTGCAAATATGAACGAACCTGATAATGCAGGTTTTACTCTTTTAAATTATGCTGCTATTTTTGGACATGCAAAACTTGTAATTGCACTAGTTGCCTCTGGTGTTTTAATGTATAATCGAAACCCAAAAAGTAAAAAAGTTGCACAATTTTTCAAAGATAAGGAAAAAAATCTTCTCAAATTATTAAAAAGTAATATTAGTGATGATAAAATGCGACATTCATTAAGAGAAGTTGCTGAGAATTTAATCAAAGAAGTAAACGAAGTTTTAGAAGGATAATAAATATGAACAATAAGTCAATCATTATTTTAGCTGCAGGTGCTGGTACAAGAATGAAATCAGAGAAACCAAAGGTTTTACATGAGATTTCAGGTAAAGCAATGTTATATTACTCAATCAAAGAGGCATTAAAATTAAGTGATGATATTACAGTTGTTCTATATCATCAAGCCCAAAGAGTTCAAAATGAGATGGAAAAATACTTTGAAAATATTAACTATGTAATACAAGATCATGCAAATTATCCAGGAACTGGTGGGGCTGTTATGGGGATTACTCCTAAGTATGAGCAAACACTAGTTTTAAATGGAGATATGCCATTAATTCAATCAGAAGAGTTAAAGAAGTTTGATATAGATGCAACTATTGTAATGTCTGTATTAGAGCTTGATAGTGCAGATGGATATGGTAGAGTTATTGTTGAAAATGGAAATGTTAAAAAAATTGTTGAGCAAAAAGATGCTTCTGAAGCTGAATTAGCTGTAACAACAGCAAATGCAGGGATTTATCAATTTGAAACAAAATTTTTATTAGAAAATCTTCCAAAACTTTCAAATGCTAATGCTCAAAAAGAGTACTATATAACTGATTTAATTGAAATGGCAATAAATGAAGGTAAAACTTTAAAACCATTAGCTGTAAATGAAGAGAATTTCAAAGGTGTTAATTCAAAAGTTGAATTAGCAGATGCTGAAGTTATTCATCAAAATAGAATAAAAAAAGAGTTTTTAAAAGCTGGTGTTATTATGAGGTTACCAGATACTATTTATATCCAAGAGGGTGTAGAGATTGAGGGTGAATCTATATTAGAAAATGGAGTTACACTTTTAGGAAATACAAAAATTGTAAATTCACATATTAAAACAAATACAGTAATTGAAGATTCTGTTTTAATTGATAGTGATGCTGGACCAATGGCTAGAATTAGACCAGGAAGTGAACTAAATTCTACACATATAGGAAATTTTGTAGAGACTAAAAAAGCAAAATTAAATGGTGTTAAAGCAGGACATTTATCATACCTTGGAGATTGTGAAATTGATGAGGGTACAAATATTGGTTGTGGTACAATTACTTGTAATTATGATGGTGTTTCTAAATACAAAACAATTATAGGTAAAAATGTATTTGTAGGTTCAGATACACAATTAATAGCACCTGTAACACTTGAAGATAATACGATGATTGGTGCAGGTTCAACTGTAACACAAGATGTAAAAAGTGGTCAGCTTTATACAACAAGAGCTAAAAAAAGAGCAGTAGAAGGCTACTTTTATAAACATTTTGAAAACAAAAAATAAAAGAAGATAGATGTTATTAAAAGATAAAAAAATTTTAGTTGCAGTAACAGGTTCTATTGCAATTTACAAAACACTTGATTTAATAAGACTTTATATAAAAGCAGGTGCAAAAGTTAGAGTTATAATGACTGAGGGTGCAAAAAAGTTTATTTCACCCATAACTTTTGAGGCTATTTCGCAAAGCAAAGTTTTAGAAGAATCAAATGAGAGTTGGGATAAAAATCAAGATTATAATCACATTGATATAGGAAAATGGTCTGATATTTTTGTAATAGCACCATGTAGTGCAAATACAATTAATAAACTTTCAAATGGACTTGCAGATAATTTACTAACACAAGTTGCACTTGCATATCCAAGAATGAAGCTTTTAGCACCAGCTGCTAATACAAATATGCTTAAAAATCCAATAACACAAGCAAGTATGAAAATGCTTAAACTTTGTAATTTTGAAATTATTCAAACTCAAACAAAAGAGCTTGTTTGCAAAGATGTTGGTGATGGGGCGATGGCTGATCCTCAAGCTATATTTTATGCAACAGCAAGAGAACTTCTAAAAGATGAGTATTGGGTAAATAGAAAAGTAGTATTAAGTGGTGGTGGAACAGTAGAGAAAATTGATGATGTAAGATATTTATCAAACTTCTCATCTGGGAAAATGGCTTCTTCTTTAGCAATGGCACTTTATTTAAAAGGTGCAGAGGTTTGTTTAGTTAGTTCAAGAGGTCATGAGAATTTACCAAGTGATATTCACGTTATTCCTGTACAAAGCTCACAAGAAATGTATGAGTATTTAGTTGATTCAGTAAGAGTTGCTAAAAAAGGTGTTTTAACAAAAACTACACTTATGGATTCTTCAAGACCTGAACTTATTCAAAAAACTCCATTTTTATTTATGGTTGCTGCTATTAGTGATTATATTCCTAAATTTCCTCAAGAGGGGAAAATGAAAAAAGAAATGATTGGTGAATCTTGGAACTTAGAACTTAAAAAGAATATTGATATTTTAAGTTCTCTTGATAAAAGTGAAATGATTAGCATTGGTTTTAAAGCTGAAATGGATGAAGTGACAGCTTTAAATTCAGCTTCTTCGATGTTAGAAAATAAAAATCTTGATGCAGTTTGTTTAAATATTTTAAATGATGAGAATAGTTTTGGTTCTGATACAAATGAAATAGAACTTATTTTGAAAAACAACTCTTTTTCTTTTAAGGGAGAGAAGTTAGATATATCAATGGGAATTTTAAATAGACTACAAAATGAGTTTGTAGCTAATGAATAATGAGCAAAAAATCCCAACTCATATAGCCATGATAATGGATGGCAATGGAAGATGGGCAAAAGAAAGAGGTCTAAAAAGAACAGTAGGACATGAAGAAGGTGCTAAAGTAGTAAGAAATATTACAAAATACTGTATGAGTATAGGTGTAAAATATCTTACTTTGTATGCTTTCTCAACTGAAAACTGGAAAAGACCAAAACTTGAAGTAGAGTTTTTAATGAAGCTTTTAGATAAGTACCTTAAAAATGAACTTGAAGTATATTTAAAAAATAATGTTCGTTTTAAAGCCATTGGTGATTTAAGTAAGTTTTCTAAGAAACTTCAAGAAACTATTAGGCAAACAGAAGAAAAAACATCGAAATGTGATGGTTTAACTCAAGTTTTAGCATTAAACTATGGTTCAAAAGATGAGATTGTAAGAGCAGTTAAAAGATTAAATGAAAAAGGCTTAGAAGTAAGTGAAGAAAACCTAGAGTCTTGTTTGGATACAGCAGGTATTCCTGATGTTGATGTTATGATTAGAACAAGTGGTGAAGTTAGACTTTCAAACTATTTATTATGGCAAAACGCTTATGCTGAAATGTTTTTCACTCAAACATACTGGCCTGATTTTAACAATCATGAATTAGATGATATTATAAGTGATTTTAATTCAAGAGAGCGAAGATTTGGAGCTGTTTAGTTTTATATTTGGGGCGGTTATTGGTTCATTTTTAAATGTACTGATTTCAAGACTGCCTCAAGGTTTATCAATAGTAACTCCTAGAAGTTTTTGTCCTTCCTGTAAAAAAACAATCCCTTGGTATTATAATATACCTTTAATTTCTTACATATTTTTAAAAGCAAAATGTGGATTTTGTAAAGAAAAAATTCCTGCAAGTTATTTTATAGTTGAGCTATTAAGTGCTTGTCTTACCTTAGTTTTTTTTATAAAGTTCCAACTTTCTTATGAGTTTTTTATTTCAATTACTCTTTTTTATGTACTTCTAACTCTTTGTTTTATTGACTTTAAGCATAAGGCAGTTCCTGATTATCTTTTACTTATTGCTTTAGTTTTATCTTTTTTCGTAACAACTCAGCCTTTAGTAGAAGCTTTTAAAAGTGCTTTTATTTTTTCTGGAGCTTTTGTTTTACTAAATTTTGTACTTACATTTTATGTGCAAAATATAAAATCAAAACTTACAAAAAATGAAAATTTAAGAACTCAAGAAGCCTTAGGTGAGGGGGATATACCAATTTTAGCATTAATTGCAGTAGTCCTTGGAGTAAAAGCAGCCATAATAGCTGTATTTTTAGCTTCAATTTTTGCTATAATACCATCAATTTATTCAAGTTTTGTAAAAAAAGATGTTCAAACTCCCTTTATTCCATATTTAGTTTTAGGGTTTTATGTTGAATATTTTTTTGTACTAGAAGATTTTTTAAAGGTTAGTATTTGAAATTAAAACAATATTTATATTCTCAGTTAGCAATTACATTTTTCCCAATATTTTTTGGTTTATATTTTATTACATCAGTTGTATTTTTAGTAAAAATTGCTTCATTAACATCAATTATTACGATTAACTTTTTAGAGTTATTTCAACTATATAGTTATGTTATACCTCAAATTGTATTTTATACATTACCTATTTCATTTTTTATTTCACTAGTTATTACTTTATCTAAGTTAGCAAGTGAATATGAACTTACAGTTATTACTTCATTTGGTTTAAATCCATTAAAGGTTATGAAAATATTTTTACCTTTAACACTTCTTTTATCAATTGCTTTAGTTTTTGTATCTGTTGGACTTATTCCAAAAACAAAGTTTTTAACAAAACAGTTTTTAGACGTAAAAAAGAAAGAAGCCAATTTCAATATTAAAGCTTCTGAATTTGGTCAAAAGTTTGGAGACTGGTTGATTTATATTCAAGATAAAGATGATAAGACATATAATCAAATTAAACTATTTAAAACACAATATAATAAAGATCAATTTATCATAAGTGATTCAGCAGTTTTAAAAAATGATAAGGGTGATTTAACTTTCAAGTTAGATGAAGGGAAAGCCTTTTTTATTGATGAAAAAGAGATAAATCAAATCAATTTTAAATCAATGCTAATTAATGATTCTATTGCAAATAGTAGAATGGAAAAGTTTACAACTACAATTGACTATTGGAAAACAAAGATAAAAAAAGGTGAAGATATTGATGATTTTACTTTCTTTATTTTGACATCTATGTTTCCTTTATTATCTCTATTTTTAGTTGTATCTTTTGGCTATTTTAATCCAAGATATGAAAAAAATAGAGCAGTTATGTATTCAATAATGGCAGCTGTAATTTACTATATAGTTGCAAAATTTATAGGTAAGAATTTATTATTACATAGTTTATATTTATTACCTGCAATATGGATAGCACTTGGATATTTTATTTTTACTAGAACTGTTAAAAAAGAGTATTAATAGATGAATGTAAAATTTACTATTTCTTATGATGGTTCAATTTATAAAGGCTCTCAACGTCAACCAGGTGGTGGAACTGTTGAGGATGAACTTTTAAAGGCATTTAAAAGAATAAATATAGATACAAAAATAATTTTAAGCGGAAGAACTGATAAAGAAGTTCATGCAACGGGTCAAGTTTTTAATTGTCAAATTCCTTTGTTTTGGAGTAATCTTTGTAAATTAAAAGAGGTTTTAAATAGACAATTGCCAGGTTCAATTAAAGTAAATGCTCTTATGAAAGTTGATGATGATTTTCACTCTAGGTTTCATGCAAAAAGAAGGGTATATAGATATTTAGTAAGTGCAAAACCTACAAATCCTTTTAATGATAAGTTTATAATTTATGAAGAAAATATAAATGAAGACCTTATAAATGATGCAATAAAAGAGTTTATAGGTGAACATGACTTTAAATATTTTCATAAGATTGGAAGTGACAAAGATATTACAGTAAGAAAAGTTTTTAAAGCCTCTTTCTATAAACATAAGGGAGTTTATGTTTTTAGGTTTGAAGCAAGCTCTTATTTACGTTCACAAATAAGACTTATGGTAGGATTTTTATTACAAATTTCAAGAAAAAAACTTACAAAAGAGGATTTAATTGAGCAGTTAAATCTAAAAAAGCATATATATAAAGTACCAGCCTTGCCTAATGGCTTATATTTGGCAAAAATAAAATACTAGGAAGGATAATTTATGGTTTTTAAAAAAAAGAAGTTTTATACACTCTCGGATATTAAAAACCAAATAGTTTATACTCCTTTGCTTTTTGTAATAATTCTTGCAGTATTTTCATCTTTTGTAGTCTTCTTTTTTTATAAATATCAAGAAATAAATAAAGTAAAACTTTTAGAACAAAGAGAAAATTTTTATAATCAAAATATTTTAAGTGAATATATAAGTCTTATAAATATTAAAAGAAGTGAAAAGATTGACTCCCAAGAAAACAATCTTATAAAATATGTCTATGAAGTAAAAGGTTATACAAGGTCTTTTCTTTTAAGTAATAAAGCTATTGACTATGAAATTTTAGAAAACTATATCTATAATTTAGAACAGACTCAAAATGTTGAGTTTATTCTTTTTGATGCAATAAGATATGATGTTTTACATGGACATAAGATTTTAGAGTATTTAAGAAAACAAACAAATTCAAAGATAGTATCAGAAAAATTCAATCATTTTATGCTTAGAAATATTCAATATAATAGTAATGATAATATGACATATTGGATAGATAGTCAAAAAAGAGAAGTAAGACTCTCTTATTTTAATTTTATTGATTCAAATGGCTTAATGCTTGGGGTTTATTCAAAGGTTGATGACTTAAAAGCACTTACGAAACAAGCTATATTAACTTCACTATCTAATTCAAGTAAGTTAGAAGAAAAAGCACATTTTGTCTTTTATGATATAAATGAGAAGGTTGTTTATAATTATAATGGTGAAAATAAAAAAATCTTAGTAAAAGATATAAATAGATTTGATTTACTCGATAACAATAATTTTGTGTACACCTTTCCTAAATATAATTATAAGGTCATAGTTAAAAATAATTACATAGAAAAAAGAAAAAAAGAGATAAAACTTGACCAAGAACATAGAATGTTAATAGGCATTTTCTTGATTCTTTTTATAGCAATTTTACTTATTACAACAGCAAATATCTTCGGTAGGTTTATAAATACTATTTTTAATAGATATAACAAAAGATTAGAGAGAAAAAATCTTTTATTAACTAAATGGAAAGATAGATATGAACTTGCTATTATTGCTTCAAATGATGGGCTTTGGGATGTAAATCTTAAAACAAATAAAATCTTCTTTTCAAATAAATGGCTTAATATGTTTGGCTATAAAAGAGATGAAATTCAAAACTTCAAAGAATGGCTTACCTTAGTTCATGAAGATGATAAACCAGAAGTCTTAAAGAAATTTAGTGAACATGTGGAAGGTCATAGTGAACACTTTATATGTGAGTATAGATTAAGAGATAAAAGAGGTGACTACAAGTGGGTTTTAGTTAGAGGAAAAGCTTTCATTGATGAGAATGAAAGCAGAATGCTTATGATGTCAATGGATATTGATGACAGAATGAATTTAACTAAAGAGCTAAGGGATGTAGAACTTCTAACAGAGTTTGGGCGAATTGTAATTTTTAGATGGCAAAACAATGAAGATTTAACAGTTAAATTTGTATCAAAAAGTATTGAGACCTATGGATACTCTCCTTTAGAGTTTATTGATACAAATAGTGCCTTCTTCTCTTTTGTATATGAAAAAGATGTCTTAAAACTTCAAAATAGAATTAGTAAAGCTATTAATAATGATGAGTCTTCATTTACAAGTATTCACAGAGTAATTGATAAACAAAAAAATATTAAATGGGTTTATAATAGAACTATTTTAGTAAAAGATGATTATGGACAAGTTACTTCTTTATATGGTTACTTAAATGATATTACAAAAATTAAAATGAATGAAGAAGATTTAAAAATTAGAGTAAAAGAAGAAGTTGAAAAAAATATAGAAAAAGATAGAATGCTAATACAGCAAAATAAAATGGCTTCTATGGGTGAAATGCTTGGTAATATTGCTCATCAATGGAGACAGCCTTTAAATAATATCAACCTTCTGATTCACTTTATTAGAGATAATTTTAAAAACTTTACAAAAGAAGACTTACATGAATCAGTTGCTAGTGCTAAGCTTCAAATTGATTATATGAGTCAAACTATTGACGATTTTAGAAATTTTTATCAACCAACAAAAGATAAAAAAATATTTGATATAAAACAATCCTTAGTTCAAAGTTCAAAAATCGTAGCTACTTCTTTTGAACAAAATAGTGTTGATTTAGAAATACTTGGTGATAAGGTAGAAATTGAAAACTATGAAAATGAGTTTGAGCAAGTGATTGTAAATATTTTAAATAATGCAGTTGATGCTGCAATTATAAAAAAGAAAGAAGAAAAATTTAACCCAAAAGTTCTAATTAATATTAAAAAAAATGAAGATCTTATTATTTCTATTTCTAATAACTGTGGTAAGGTGAAAAAAGAAGTATTAGATAGAATGTTTGAACCATATTTTACGACAAAGTTTGAAAACCAAGGTACTGGAATAGGTTTATATATGGCAAAAATAATTGTTGAAAAGAATATGAAAGGTAAAATTGAAGCATTCAATAAAGATGATGGAGTTGAGTTTATAATAAAACTATCAGCTTAATAAAAATTTTGCTATAATACTAGTTATTTATAATATTAGGGAAGTTTGAAAGAAGAAATATGAGTGAGTATAAAACAAGAGTATTATTAGTAGAAGATGAAGATGTAGCAAGAAAAACTCTTGCTTTTTATCTAAATACTATATTTGATGAAGTAGTTGTTGCAAATGATGGAGATGAAGGTTACTCTATTATTAAAGAGAATCTACAAAATAATAAAGAGTTTGATTTAGTTCTAACTGATCTTAAAATGCCAAATAAAAATGGTATGGATATGATTGAAGAGATTCTAAAAATTGCACCAGAACAAAGGTTTATTATAGTAAGTGCCCATAAAAATGAAGAGGACTTACTAAAATTAATTAATCTTAGAGTTTTAGGTTATTTTGTAAAACCATTAAATATTGATAATATGATGGAAATGCTTCAAAAAGCTAAAAAAGAAGTACTTGAAGATAAAAAAGATAGTACTAAAAATAGCGATTTAATTGAATTAAATAAAACATATACATATAATCTTGCAAATGACAAACTGTATAATCAAGAAAATATAGTTAAACTTTCTAAAAAAGAGTCTGATATTTTAGGTGTATTAATTAAGAACCTAGGTGAAGTTGTATCAGTTGAAACTTTCAAAGAACAAGTTTGGGGAGATATCGATACAAATGATTCAGCATTTAGAACAGTAATGAAAAGATTAAAAGACAAAATTATTGAAGATGACTTTGTTATATCTCATAAGGGTTACGGATATATCATAGAAAAGCCATTTATCAAATAGGTTTTATTTATTTTCGTATTAAAAAGGGGAAAGAGTTTAACTCTTTCCCCTTTTTTTATTTATAAGTTTTAAAGTTCTGATTCGTGAACAGAAACTTTAGAAGCTTTATCTTTCGCTTTTTGTAGAACAAAAAGCATAGCAAAAATTCCAATACCTATAGCGTAAGAGATATAGTGTGTTGGTAAATTTAAGAATGATTCAACTATCTTAGGTAAGAACATAAATGGAACTATACTTAAGAAGATAAATCTCTCAATTACATTTGCTTTTGTAATAAAGTACCCTTGTGAGAAACACGAGAATGCTAACATACCAATTAATGCTGTTGAGAATATTACTATAATATCAACTGGGTTTGTAATCCATATCCAACCAGCAGGGTTTGAAGGATTTAACTCATCTACTCCACTAATTAAAAGTAATTCTGGGTTAAAGAAGAACATAAACGGTAAAATAGCCGTTCTAATGTCATATTTAAACCCTTGAATACCTGTTTTAATTGGATCTGATTTTGCAATACCTGCTGCTGCGTAGGCGGCCAGACCAACCGGTGGGGTGTCATCTGCTAAAATACCAAAGTAGAACACAAATAAATGAGCTGCAATTGCTGGAATTAAGAATCCATTATCTTGAGCTAATATTAAAATAACTGGTGCTGTTAATGATGCCATTACAATATAGTTAGCAGTTGTAGGTAATCCCATACCTAAAATAAGTGAGATAACAGCTGCTAAAATAAGAATTAAGAAGATGTTTCCACCTGATAATGTCTCAATAACTTCTAATAGTACTTGACCAAGTCCTGTTAAAGTGATACTTCCAACTACAATACCAGCTAGTGCTGTAGCAATTGCAATAGGAACCATATTTTTAGCACCACTAATCATACCTGCTAAAATATCTACAAATCCAGATAACCAAATATCTCTTGTTAGTTTTTGTTTTGTGATAACAGCTTTTAATGGATGTTGAACAACCATTAGAATCATTAGTAACATAATTGCATTAAATGCAGCACTTGCAGCTGATTCTCTTAATACCATTAGTGTATACAGTAAGAAGAAAATAGGAACTAAATAGTGAATACCTTGAACAAATGTTTTCCATTTTGGAGGTAAATCCTCATCATGCATTCCTTTAAGACCTAATTTTAAGGCTTCTAAGTGAACAATATAAAATAAGGCAAAGTATGAAACAAATGCAGGAATAAACGCAGCAAAAATTACATCAGTATACGCCATACCTAAGAACTCTGCAATAATAAATGCAGCAGCACCCATAACAGGAGGCATTAATTGACCATTTGTAGAGGAAGCAACTTCAACAGCTCCTGCTTGTTCTGGTCTAAATCCAGTTTTTTTCATTAATGGAATTGTAAATGTACCAGTTGTTACTGTATTTGCAATAGATGAGCCACTCATAATACCTGTAAATCCAGATGCAACAACAGAAGCTTTTGCTGGACCACCTCTATATTTTCCAAGCATCGCAAAGGCTAAGTTAATAAAATATTCACCAGCTCCTGCTTTATCTAAAAGTGAACCAAATAGTACAAACAAGAATACAAATCCAGCAGATACTCCAAGAGGAACACCAAAAATACCTTCAGTTGTTAAGTACATATGTCCAGCTAATTTATTTAAACTTGCACCTTTGTGAATAATAAGTTCAGGCATATAAGGTCCAAGTAAATCATATGCAATAAAAATAATTGCGATTAAACTTAGGGCAAAACCTAAAACTCTTCTACCTGCTTCAATTAAAATAACAATTGCAAATAAAGCAACAAATATATCAACTGCTGTATAATCACCTGGTCTTAAAGCAAGTTCTTCATACATGAAGGCAATATATCCGGCACTTATAAGACCAAGTGTTGCGAACATATAACCAAACCATCTAATTTTTCTTAAAAAATAATCTTTTTTAAACATTGGGTAGATTAAAAAAGCTAAAACCATAGCAAAACTTAGGTGAACAGATCTTGTAATAGTTGAATTAACAGGTTCTAATACAATATAAAGCTGAAATAAAGACCAAGCTAATGCAATTGATGAAATCAGCCAAAACTCATAATGTTCTCTTCCGAAAACTCTTTGACCTTCAAGTTCATTAACAACAGCTTCAGTTTCATTAGCTTGTTCTTCTTCTAATTCACTAAGTTTATGAGGCTTTTCTTCATAAATAGCCATAGTAAATCCTTTGTGTGAGATTTTTAGATAAGCACTAAGTGCTTATCTAAATGTGGAGTTTCTAAGAGCTTTAGCTCTTAAGAAAGAAACAATTATTTTAAAATTCCTGCTTCTTTGAAGTATTTTTTAGCACCTTCATGCATTGGAGCAGAAAGACCGTCTAATAAAGACTCTTTAGTAATATTAGCGTATGCTGGGTGTAGTTTTTTAAATGCATCGAAGTTTTCTAAGATAGCTTTAACTACAGTATATACTGCTTTATCACTTACATCAGTACTAGAAACTAATACAGCTTTTACACCAAATGTTGGAGTACCTTCTGCATTACCTTTATAAATTCCACCTGGAACATCTGCTTGTGCGAAATAAGGGTTTGCTTTAACTAGTGCATCAACTTTATCACCTACTAATGGAGTGATTTTTACATCAACAGAGTTTGAAGCATCTTTAATATTCGCAGTTGGGTGTCCTACCATGTAGAAGTAACCATCAATTTTGTTATCTCTTAATGCATCTGGCATCTCAGCAGCTTTTAAAGCACCTGCAAATGCTAAATCATCTTTTTTGATTCCTACTGCTTTAAATAATGCTAAAGCTGTAGCTTCATTACCAGATCCTGGGTTTCCTAAGTTGATTCTTTTACCTTTTACATCCATGATACCATTGATATTAGCATCTTTTCTTGTTACTAATGTAAATAGTTCAGGGTAAATAGCCATAACTGATCTTAACTTTTTAACAGGCTTTCCATCAAACTTTTTTGTACCTTGAGAAGCTTGGTAAACAACATCTGATTGAGCAATACCGAAATCTAACTCACCATTTTTAATAGTGTTAATATTATAAACAGAACCACCAGTTGATTCAACAGAACATCTGATTTTAGTCTCTTTTTTGTATTTATTAACTAATCTACAAACAGCACCACCTGTTGGATAATAAGTTCCTGTAACACCACCTGTACCAATAGTAATAAATTCAGCAGCAAATGCTGGAATAGTAAGTGCTCCTAATAAAGCAGCTGTAGCAATCTTTTTCATTTTTTCTCCTTTGATTTTTTATGTAAATTAAATGTATGTTAAGTACACTGAATAATTATATCACATATAATAAAATATACAAGTACTATCAATTTCGTTTAATTACATAAAAATTGCATATAAGTTACAATTAATCATAAATCTATCATATAAAAATTGAAACTTTTCTTAAAAATTCTCACAATTGTGTATAAAAAGTGTCCTATTTTAAAATTTATACAAAATTGTCACACTTGAATATTTTCTATAAATTTCTAAAATTATTTTAAATACCACTTGACAAAGATGCACTCAATAAGTTATAATTCTTTAGCAGTTTGAGAGAACGAGTGCTAAAAATCAAAAATGGTAAAGAGATATGATTGATAAAAAAGAGTTTTTATTACAGTCTATTATAAGAGCATATATTGAGCATTTAGAACCAATTGGTTCTACACAGCTAAAATCAATGTATGATATTACTTATTCTCCCGCAACAATTAGAGGCTACTTTAAAAAGTTAGGAGATGAAGGTTTTTTAGCGCAAGAGCATATCAGTAGTGGTAGAACACCAACTATTGAGGCTTTAAAACAATATTGGAAAGGGAAGTTAAATTTCAAACTAAATGATATTAACTTAAAAGCTTTACAATATTACGCATCTCAAGTAGGAGTTACAGTATTCTTAAAAAAAGAGGACTCTGATTTACTGCAAAACATAATAAATGTTGAAGATAAATATATGATATTAGAGTTTACTTCATTTGCAATAAATGTAAAATATTCTAATGCTCTTTATAGGTTTTTAACTGATATGATAAGTTTATCATTGAAAGATATATTAAAGATCTCAAAAGATGTAGGCGCATATGAAGTATATAATGCAATAATTTATACATTGCAAAACTCTAACTTTGAGGTTTTCAATTACAAAGAGTTTTTAAACTTAGCATTAAGTTATAACTTTGATGAAATAACAATTGATAGTTTTTTAAAAGGTGAGATTTTAAATAAAGTAGAAGAAGGACTTTATTTTGAAAATCTTTTACCTCAAGATTATATGGGAATATGTCATAGATGTAGCATCGAAGGAAATGATGTAAAAATGTTAGTAATTGGAGAACTTGCAAAAGATTATGAGTTCTTTTATGAAAAAATTAGAAGCTTTTAATAATAGGAGAAAGAATTGAGTGAAGAAAAAAAAGACGAAGTTTTAAACGAAGAAGTTGCTGAACAAGAAACTCAAGAGACTTGTGAAGAGTCATGTGAAGAAAAAGAGTTAAGCCCTGAAGAAAAAATAGCTCAATTAGAAGCTAAATTAAAAGAGTCTGAAGATAAGTACTTAAGAGTACATGCAGATTTTGAAAATATCAAAAAAAGATTAGAGAGAGAAAAATACGCAGCTATTGATTATGCAAGTGAAAAGTTTGCAAAAGATTTATTAGCTCCAATTGATACTTTAGAAATGGCTTTAGCAGCTGAAGAAGCTTCTAAAGATTTAGCACCCGATGAGTTACTTGGAAAGCTAAAAGAAGGTGTCGAGCTAACAATCAAAAACTTCTATACAGCATTTGAAAAGCATGATATTTCAACAGTAGATACAGATGGAGAGTTTGATCCAAACTTCCACGATGCAGTAATGCAAATAGATAGCCCAGATCATGAAGATGGACAAATTGTTGCACAGCTTCAAAAAGGTTATAAGTTAAAAGAAAGACTTCTTAGACCAGCAATGGTAAGTATCTGTAAGAAATAGATAAAAGTCCTCTTTTGGAATATTTCGGCGTTGGTCTGCAAAATTTAAGAGACTCACTTACTACAAGTAAGCTCCTCCCTTAAATTTTTTGCCCGCCTTGAACTATCCTCAAAATAGAACTTTTATAGTTTTTTTGGATAGTTTGACCGTAATGTCATAAAACTAATAGATTTTAAAATGTATATTTGAAAATAAAAATAAAAAATTGATAAGGAAAAAAAATGAGCAAAGTAATTGGAATTGACTTAGGTACAACAAATTCTTGTATGGCAGTTTACGAAGGTGGAGAAGCTAAAGTAATCCCTAATAAAGAAGGTAAAAATACTACTCCTTCAATCGTAGCATTCACTGATAAAGGTGAGGTTTTAGTTGGTGATCCAGCAAAAAGACAAGCTATTACAAATCCTGAAAAGACTATTTATTCTATTAAAAGAATTATGGGTCTTATGATGGATGAAGAAAATGCTAAAGAAGCACAATCAAAAGTAGGATACAAAATCGTTGATAGAAGCGGTGCTGCTGCTGTTGAGATTGCTGATAAAGTATATACTCCTCAAGAAATTTCTGCAAAAATTTTAGGAAAATTAAAAACTGATGCTGAAGAGTACTTAGGTTCAACTGTAACTGATGCAGTTATTACTGTTCCTGCATACTTCAATGATGCACAAAGAAAAGCAACTCAAGAAGCTGGTACTATTGCTGGTTTAAATGTATTAAGAATTATCAATGAGCCAACAGCTGCTTCATTAGCATATGGTTTAGATAAAAAAGGTGAAGAAAAAGTATTAGTATACGATTTAGGTGGTGGTACTTTTGACGTTACTGTATTAGAAATTGGTGATGGTACATTTGAAGTATTATCTACTGATGGTAATGCATTCCTAGGTGGAGATGACTTTGATAATGCAATTATTGATTGGTTAGCAAAAGAGTTCGAATCTGAAAATGGTTTTGATATTAAAAATGACAAAATGGCATTACAAAGATTAAAAGATGCTGCTGAAAATGCTAAAAAAGAGTTATCTTCTGCTGATTCAACAGAAATTAACTTACCATTTATCTCTATGGGTAACGCAGGACCAGTTCACTTAGTTAAATCTTTAACAAGAGCTAAGTTTGAATCTATGACTGAGCACTTAATTAACGAGACTTTAGATCATATTAAAGTAGCACTTGATGATGCTGGATTAGATACAAATGAAATCGAAGAAGTAATCATGGTTGGTGGTTCTACTAGATTACCAAAAGCAAATGAAGTTGTTAAAAACTACTTTGGAAAAGATTTAAATAAAGGCGTTAACCCTGATGAAGTTGTAGCTGCTGGTGCTGCTGTTCAAGCTGGTGTATTAAAAGGTGATGTAAAAGACGTATTATTATTAGACGTTACTCCTTTATCATTAGGTATTGAAACTTTAGGTGGAGTTATGACTAAGTTAATTGAGAAAGGTACAACAATTCCTGTTAAAAAATCTCAAGTATTCTCTACAGCAGAAGATAACCAACCAGCTGTATCAATTCACGTTGGTCAAGGTGAAAGAGAATTTGCTAAAGATAACAAATCTTTAGGTATGTTTGAATTATCTGATATCCCAGCAGCTCCAAGAGGTGTTCCTCAAATTGAAGTAACATTTGATATTGATGCAAATGGTGTTTTAAATGTATCTGCTAAAGATAAGGGTACTGGAAAAGAAAATAAGATTACTATTTCTGGTTCATCTGGATTATCTGATGAAGAAATCGAAAAAATGGTAAATGAAGCTGAGTCAAACAAAGAAGCTGATGAAAAAAGAAAAGAAGTAATTGAAATTAGAAACCAAGCTGATGCTTTACTTCACTCAACTAAGAAAACTTTAGAAGAGAACGAAAGTGCAGTTTCTGAAGAAGAGAAAAAAGCTATTATTGATGCAGCGGCTGAATTAGAAGAAGTTCTAAAAGATGAAAATGCAACAAAAGAGCAAATTGAAGAGAAAGTTAAAGCATTAACTGAAAAATCTCACAAATTAGCAGAAGCTATGTATGCTAAAGAGCAACAAGCTGGTGGAGCACAAGGTGCACAACCAAACCAAAAAGCTAAAAAAGACGATGACGATGTTATCGATGCTGAAGTAGAGTAATCTCTACTTCATGCAAACTTTAATTTTTTTACTATTAGTTTTTTTAATAGTAATATTCTCAGTTTTATTATACTTCAAAAATAAACACTCTCGTGTTGATAAACTAAGACAAGGTATTTGCCCAGATTGCAAAGCAAGTACAAAGACTTTTTATGATGAAAATACAAAAACTACATTCAAATCGGAAGCAATTAGTGCTAGAATGCTTAAAAGCGGAGGATGCTCTGGCGTAAATGATATAGAGTATAGATGTAAAGAGTGTGGTTTAAAAGAGGTTTATTCTCAAGCTTAGAAGCTTTTATTACAAACCATTAACCTTTTATGTTTATAATCACAAAAAATAAAGATTATAAAATGAAATTATTAATTAAATCAGTACTAATTCTATTTGTTATTTTCACAAGTATGTTGCTTATTATAAAGTTTAGTGGACTATTGACTGTTGAAGATATAAAAGAAATCTTTGCAAATTTAAAATCCCAACCCTCTTATATTTTAGGCTCACTAATTGTCTTGCTTTTATTTATTGATTTATTTATAGCAGTTCCTACTATGACTGTGATTATTTTAGCAGGATATTTTATAGGTTTTGAACTTGCTGTATTTTATACTTTTATTGGTCTTTTTTGTGCTTCTTTTACGGGATATTTTTTATCAAAGAAATATGGTGAAAAAGTTTTAGATAAACTTTCATCAAATGAAACACAAAAACTAGAAATGAAAGAGTTGTTTAATAAGCATGGGGTTTTAGTGATTGTATTATCAAGAGCAGTTCCTTTACTTCCTGAAATCTCTTCTTGTTTAGCAGGAACTTGTAAAATGTCTTTTAAAAAGTTTTTTATAGCTTGGAGTATAGGAACAATTCCTTATTTAAGTGTGATAACTTATGCAGGTTCAATTAGTAATCTTGATAACCCAATGCCAGCACTAATAGCTGCCATTGGTATAACTATTCTTTTTTGGTTTTTATGGCTTGTTTTTATAAAAGTAAATAAAATAAAAACACAAAAATGTTAGAATTGAAAACAAATAAAAATTATAGGTATATTATGAAATATATTGTATTACTCACAGCTTTTATTTTTATATTTACAGGGTGTTCTTCAAAGCAGGAAGAAGTAACTACTACTTTAAAACAATCAACTTATGATTATATGCATGGTTTTTTTGATGATGATTTAGATGAAGCTTTAGTTGTTTTTAAAAAAGCTTGTATTAATGCTTCAAAAAAAGAGATATTTAAAAATGTATGTGAAAACTCTTTATTATATGAAAATGGAGAAGAGTTTTTTACAAAGTATTTTACTCCAAGAGTATTAGTTTCAAATAAGGGTGATTTAGGATTAATTACAGGATATTATGAGCCCTTGCTTTATGGGAGTTTAGAAAAAACTTCTAGATTTAAATACCCAATTTATAAAACACCAAAAGATTTAGTAAATCTAAGAGATAAGCAAAAGTATCAAAACTTTAAAAGGTTTAAGTATAAAGCAAAAGTAAAAGATGGACTTTTATATCCTTATGACACAAGAGAGTATATTGAAAAAAGAAAGGATTTAGAGCCTATAGTATATGTAGATAATAAGGTTGATTTATTCTTTTTACATATTCAAGGTTCTGGAAGAGTTCAATTGGAAAATGGTGAAATTTTAAATATTGGTTATGCAAATCAAAATGGAAGAAAATATGTGGCTATTGGTAAAACACTAATTGATAAAGGTTATTTAGAAAAGAAAAATGTCTCACTTCAATCAATAAAAGAGTTTTTAGAAAATAACCCCAAGAAAACAGATGAGATTTTAAACTCGAATCCAAGCTATATATTTTTTACAAAAAAAGATAAAACGGCAACAGGAAGTTTAGGAGTACCACTTTTAGCAAAAAGAAATATAGCAGTTGATAGAAGACATATTCCTTTAGGAATGCCAGTTTTTATACAAACAAAAAATCCAAAAACAAAAGAGCCTATAAATAGATTAGTAGTTGCTGCTGATACAGGTGGTGCTATAAAAGGTGAAGTTAGGGCTGATTTTTTCTTTGGCTATGGTAATAGTGCTGAAGAGTTAGCAGGACTTATGAAAGAGAAAGGAAGGCTTTTTATTTTAGTTCCTAAGATATAGATGTTGTTCTTACGAACAACATCCATTACCACAGCAATTATCTCTAGCATCGCTGTAAAATGAGATTACAAAGTTATTGTACATCTCTTGAACTTCAAATTCATGTTTTTGACAGAATTTATCATTCATATGATTTTTCATTTCAATTGCTTTTAAAAGAGCGTCATCTTTCGATGGAAAAGTTAAATTATTTTGTAAATCACTTCTTTTAAAGCAACCACATTGATTGGCTACTACAATTTTATACATTTAAATAATCCTTAATATTTGTTAAGTGAAATGAAACTTTATCAAAACTTTTCAAAGAAAAAGTTTATCTTGATAATTTTCATTAACTAATTATACTTAATTAAAGCAGTTTAAGAAGTAAATCTAGATAAAATTCCATCACTAATTTACAAAAGGAAAACCATGCACATTACAAATGTAATTTCTCAATGTTTCGGAAAATTCGCAAAAACTCAATTCCCATCACCTATTCAAAGTGTGATAAATAGAGGATATGTTAAGTTTCTAGGCTTAAATATGAGTGAGTTTAAACATCCAAAACATTATAAATCTCTAAATGCTTTATTTACAAGAGAATTGGAAATACCAAGAGAAGTTAAAAGTGCTGTTGATGAATTTATTTCGCCAACTGATAGTTTAATAACACAGTGTGGAAAAATTCAAGGAGATTTAGCTCTACAAATAAAAGGAATGGAATACTCTTATGAAGATTTACTAACTTATTATTGTAAAGATAATTTTGATAAGCTAAAAGATGGAAATTTTATGAATTTCTATTTATCTCCAAAAGATTATCACAGATACCACTCTCCTTATGATTTTGAGTTAAAGAAACTTATTCATGTGCCAGGAAAATTATATCCAGTAAACTTAAAATACCTGAACAAAGAGTTAGAACTATTTGTACAAAATGAAAGAGTAATTTTAGAATGTGAAGCAAATGGGAAAATCTTCTACATGGTTTTTGTAGGTGCACTTAATGTTGGTCAAATGGTATTTGAGTTTGAACCTAGAGTTGAAACAAACATTGATACAGCAGAAATTAAAGTATATGAATATGAAAATATTAAAATAAACAAAGCTGATTGTTTGGGGTATTTTAAGATGGGATCAACAGTTGTTATGCTTTGGGAAAAAGATTTTGTTCAACTAGAAGATCTTTTAAATCAAGACATTAAATATACAGATAAAATAGCGAGTAATAAATAAACTTATTTTTTATATTAATGTAATTGTTTTTAGATATAATTTCCCTTAACTTATAAATAATTAGGGAAATTATGGCTAATAGAATATTTTTTAAAGTGGCATGGATGCTAATACTGCTACTTCTTGCATATTTATTTTTTGTGGTTTTTTTCTTATCACCTAAAATAAATGAATATCTTGCTAACACTCAAAAAGTTCAAATTCAAGATAAATTTGAAAAAATCGTATCAACTATAAATCAAAAATCTAGAAAATCTACTAATTTAAAAAGTTTTACAGAAGATATAGAGTTTTTATTAAAAACTATTAATTTAGGTAAGAATGGATATGTTTATATTTTTGATAAAACTGGAAAACTAATAGTAAATCCTTCATCTGATTTTAATGCAAATAATTTAAAAGAAGTTATGCTATTTGATGAAAACATATCTATGTTTGAAAAGGTTATGAAAGCCTATAAAAAAGATAAAGTTTTTACTTATAACTGGAATAGGGTTTATGATCCAAATAATTACTCTTATGAAAAAATATCTTGGATAAACTATAATAAAAAGTATGATTGGTATATAGTCTCTTCTGTATATAAAGAAGAGTTTTCAATTTTCCTAGCAGGTATAAACTCTCTTCTTTTAAATATATCACTACTTCTTTTTTCAGTACTTACAATAATTGGAATATTTATCACTATCAAAGTTATTGTTCCTTTAAATAAGATGTTAAATGAGTTTAAAGATGTTAAATTAAAAGAGCTTTATACAAACAAAAAAGCAAATGATGAAATTGGTTTTCTTGCAAACCAATTTAATAGTATGGTTCATCAAATACAAAACAATAAAGAAGAAATGGAAGTTCAAGTAAAAGCTAAGACAAAAGAGATTCAAGAAAAGCTTTATTTCGATGAATTAACAGGTTTAGAAAATAGATATGCCTTAGAAGAGAGCATAAAAGAAGAAGAATTCGTATCTATAGTAATAATTGATATTGATTCATTTAATGATATAAATGAGTTATATGGATTTAATACAGGTAATAAAGTTTTAATTGAAGCATCTAAAATATTAAAGAATTTTGCTTTTAGTTATGACTCAATGGCATATAGAATATACGGAAATGAATTTGCTATTGTGAAAAACAATATGATTGACACTCTTAAATTTCAAAACTTTATAAATGGACTTGTTTCTTTATTTAAAGAGAATCCTATATATATAGAAGATACAGATTTAGAGATTGTTATTGATATTACTATTGGTATTTCTTTAGGGCAAGCAGAGCCTTTAAAAACTGCTGGAATTGCTTTAAAAAAGGCAAAAAGAAATAACCTTAAATCAGTTTCTTACACAAGCGAGTTTGATACCAAAGAGATTATTAAAAAAGCAATATATTGGCGAGATAAAATTAAGTATGCAATTGAAACTGATAATATAGTTCCTTTTTATCAGCCCATATGCAATAATAAAAAAGAGATTATAAAATATGAAACTCTAATGAGAATAAGGGATGTTAATAAGAATAATGAAGAAGAATATATCCTTCCTTATAAGTTTTTAGAAGTTGCTATTAAAACAAAACAGTATATAAATCTTGCAAATCAACTTTTTGCTAAAGCCTTTGAAACATTAAAAAATTGTGATAAGCAAATAAGTTTAAATTTAAGTTTTAAAGATATTCAAGATAAAAACTTTATTGAAATGTTAGATAGTTATTTAAATCATATTGACACTATTCATAAGCAAAGAATAGTTTTTGAGTTATTAGAGAGTGATTTTATCTCTGATTATAAACTATTAGATGATTTTATCAAAAAATATAGAGCTCAGGGAATAAAAATAGCAATTGATGATTTTGGAACAGGTTATTCAAACTTTGCACATATTTTAGAGACAAGACCTGATTATATAAAAATTGATGGTTCTTTAATTAGAAGTATTACAGAGGATAAAAACTCTTATGAGATTGTTAAATCAATTGTTGAATTTTCAAAGGCTTTAAATATTAAAGTAATTGCTGAATTTATTCATAGTGAAGAAGTATATGATACAGTACTAGAAATGGGTGTAAATGAATTCCAAGGTTATTATTTAGGAGAACCAGCTGAAAATTTAGTTTAATTTTAATTAAACAAAAGTTTATTTATGTAAAATAAAATAAAGATAAATTTAAATACTAAGGATTAAAAATGTCAACTATTACACAGCTAGGTTCACTTCCTTTAGCGGGAACAAAAAAAGGACAAATTTCTGTTTCAAATGTAACAGAGCCATACGGAAAAGATACAGCAGATATCGTAAGTATTGGTATTTCATTAAATGGTCAAGATGTACAATGGAAATCACACATTCCTTATGAAAATTTAGATGATGTAATTGAAATTTTACAAAAAGCTAGTGCTGATAGAAAAGCATCAGAAGCTTAATATTTTTTAAACTATTAAGCTTTATGCTTAATAGTTTCTCTTAATTCCTGTTGCCATAAAGCCATTCCCCCAAATAAATGGGCAGTGTTTTTATATCCTTGATCAATTAAGAAGTTTCCTATAGTTCTTGTTCTATTTGCATGGGCACAAATAAGAACTATTGTAGTGTTTTTGTTTGGAACTATTTTTTTAAAATCTTCCATCCATTTTTCTACATTGTGGTTTCCATACATATCAAAAAAAGTCATTTTATGAGCATTTTTGATAAGTCCTGTTCTTAACCATTCATCTTCTCTTCTTACATCAATCATTACAACACTTGAATCATTTATCATTTTTTCTACAGTTTTAGGTTGTAAATCAACTAGTTCATCCATTTAAAAATTCCTTTAAATATAATAAAAAATTATAATACAATATAAATATAATATAAGTTAAGCAAATTAACAAACTCTTTATAAATATTATATATAATGTCATTAATATAATAAGGATTTATTTAAAGGCTAATAATATGAAGAAAATATTAATTTTATTTCTTTTTTCAGTAGTTTCACTTTTTGCATTTGAAGAGTTAACTACTGATAATTTTGAAACAAAGATAAAAAACAAAAATGCTATTATTGATTTTCATGCAGTTTGGTGTCCACCTTGTAAAGTTTTAAACACTAAACTTCAAGAATTTGAGATAATCAAACCTGATAATGTAGAGATTTTTAAAGTAAATATTGATGAACAATTAGCACTTGCAAAAAAGTATAAGATTACAAAACTTCCATCACTTGTATATTTTAAAGATGGGAAAGCATTAAAAACTATAGTTGGTATACAATCGCCAGATGAACTTTTAAAAAGTTCAAGAAAAATATTTGACTTAGAATAAGGAGTGTAGTAAAGTGTATATATTA
The DNA here is from genome assembly GCF_024267655.1 of Arcobacter roscoffensis. Classification (NCBI taxonomy): domain Bacteria; kingdom Pseudomonadati; phylum Campylobacterota; class Epsilonproteobacteria; order Campylobacterales; family Arcobacteraceae; genus Arcobacter; species Arcobacter roscoffensis. The sequence goes on along the minus strand of NZ_CP100595.1, from coordinate 2,955,045 downwards.
AGAAGTATAATTTTAGTAGCTTTACTTTTTCAATCAATTTTTGCCATTGAAAAAAGAGTTATTTTAGAGCCAGACGAGGCTTTTAAAACAAGTTTTACGAAAAGTGAAGAAACAGTAAATTTTAAATTAGATTTAGGTCAAGATATATATCTTTATGATGATAAATTAAAGTTTTTTATTACAAAACCATCAAAAATAGAAATTACTAAAGAGTTAAACCTTCCAAAGCCAGTACCTTATGAAGAGTGGATAGTACAATTTGATAACATAAATGTAAATATTCCTATCTCACTTTTAAAATCAAAAGTAGAATCAAACTCATATGAACTTGAAGTACAGTTTCAAGGATGTTCAAAAGCAGGTCTTTGTTATGCTCCAATGAGTAAAAAGTTTACTTTAGATTTAATTGGTTTTGGAGAATCAAGTAACAATAGTTCAGCTCAAGATATTCAAAAGCAGACTTCTTCTGAAATAAAAGAAGAACCACAAGCTTTAAATGAGACAGATGAAATAGCAAATATTTTAAAAGATGGAAGTTTTTTTGTAATACTTGGATTTTTCTTTTTAGCAGGGCTTGGGCTTTCATTAACTCCTTGTATTTTCCCTATGATTCCTATTTTATCTTCTATTATTGTAAAAGCTGGAAATCAAAGTGAAATAACACCTGCAAGAGGTTTCTTCTTGTCTTTTGTTTATGTAGTTTCAATGTCTATAGCTTATACAATAGCAGGGGTTGTTGCAGCAATTTTTGGTGCAAATATTCAAGTAGCTCTTCAGAACCCATATGTATTAACAGTTTTTGCAGGTATTTTTGTGGCACTTGCATTTTCTATGTTTGGTTACTATAAATTAGAACTACCTCAAAGTCTTCAAAATAAGATTACTAGAACTACAGATGGAAAGCAAGGTATCTCAGGAATTGCTATTATGGGGTTCTTGTCAGCTTTAATAGTTGGTCCTTGTGTTGCTGCACCTCTTACGGGAGCTTTAGTTTATATAGGTCAAACAGGTGATGCTGTGCTTGGTGGAGCGGCACTATTTGTAATGAGTATTGGTATGGGTGTACCTTTACTTCTAATAGGTTTAGGAGCAGGAAAATATATGCCAAAACCTGGTGGTTGGATGGATTCAGTATCAAAAATCTTTGGTATTGTAATGCTTGCAGTTGCTGTATGGATGCTTGATAGAGTACTTGACCCTATATATGTAATGTGGTTATGGGCTTTACTATTCTTAGCAACTGGAATATACTTACGAATTTATAAGCACATCTTAGCCCAACTAATAACGGTTGTGATTTTTATATATGGAGCTTCTTTAATGGTAGGAGCTTTAAGTGGTGCTACAAATCCACTAGAGCCTTACTCTAAGTTTACATCAGCAAAGGGCGTAGCTGTTGAAGAGGGTGTTAAATTTAAGTATGTGAAAAACTTAAAAGAGTTAGATGAAGCAATAAAGGCTTCATCTAAACCTGTAATGTTAGATTTTTATGCTGATTGGTGTGTGTCTTGTAAAGAATTAGAAGGAATTACATTTAAAGATCCTGTGGTTATTTCAAAACTAAATGAGTTTACACTTTTAAAAGCAGATGTTACAAAAAATACAGATGAAGATAAAGCCCTACAAGCTAAATTTGGAGTTGTAGGACCTCCTGCACTTATTTTTTGGGATGAAAACAATAAAGAAATCAAAGCTTCACAAATTGTAGGCTATAAAAACCCAAAAGATTTCTTAGAAATTGTAAATAAACATTTCTAAGAAAAAGCACTTTAAACCTAATATTTGTTATACTTCCTAAAAATTTAAATAAAGGTTTTTAATGAACTTTAATACTATTTTGGGAAGTGTAGACTTCCTCGAACATTTACGAGGGAAAACAGCTTCTTTCTTATTAAATACTAGTGTTACTAAAACATGTGAAATACCTAATATTTCCCAAGCAGGGATACCTGGAAAATTGTACCTTACTCCTACTCTTGATAGTGAGTTTTTATGCGTAAAACAAGTAAGGTCTTTAGAAAATATAGCTCAAACACCAAAAGGTGTTCCAACACCTGCACTTATTACAAGAGCAGTACATGAATTAAAGCCTTTTTCAAATATTGAAGTGTTAAATTTAGGATTAGAAGAACTTCCTAAAATAGAGTATTTTAAAGTTCACGATTTTGCTATATCTGCAAGTGATGCAATAAACAAAAATGCAAATATAAACGCCATGGAAGTTTTTCAAAAAGGCGTTCAATTTGCACAAGAGCTAGAACTTCAAAGTGATTATGTGATTTTAGGTGAATCAGTTCCTAGTGGTACTACAACTGCTCATTCTACAGCTAAGGCTTTAGGATATAATGTTGATAAGCTATTTTCAAGTTCATTTAAAAACTCACCTGATGATATAAAAACAAAAACTATAAATGAAGCTATGGCTTTAATAAATGAAGAAGATGATGTCTTTGCAAGATTATCAAAAGTATCAGATAATATGTTGATTTTTACAGCAGGGTTTGTACTTGGTTCAACTGGAAGAGATGACTTAAAAGTTGTTCTTGCAGGAGGTACACAAATGGCAAGTGCTTTGCTTATAGCAAACTCGATTATTGAGGTTATGGGTGGAGAGATTGACTCAAAAAATATTGCATTATGTACAACAAAATGGATATATGAAGATGAAAACTCAGATATAAAAGCTTTATTAGAACAGTTAAGTTTTTCAATAAATGCTTACGCAAGTGATTTTGACTTTAGTTTATCTTCTCATCCTGCTTTAAAACTTTATGATGAAGGTGAAGCAAAAGAGGGTGTTGGTTGTGGAGGTGCACTTTGTTATGCTTCTATAAATGGAGTTGATAAGCAAGTCTTAACAAATAAAATCGAGAGTTTTTTAGGATAAAACAATGGAAGTATTTATTTCAACATTTTTAAAAATGTTTTTTATTATGACACCATTTTTTGTGTTGTCAGTATTTTTAACAGTTACAAATGAAGCAACAGTAAAAGAGAAAAAAGCTTTAGCTATAAAAGTTACTATCTCAGTTGTAATTATCAGTTTAGTTCTTGTTTTTTTTGGTAAGCATATTTTTGAGGTTTTTGGAATTACATTAGATGCTTTTAGAATAGGAGCTGGGGCATTACTATTTTTATCTGCTGTTGATCTAATCAAAGGTAATAAGGAAGGTAGTAAAAAAAGCGTTGATAATGTAAGTGATTTAGCAGTTGTACCTTTAGCTATTCCTATTACAATAGGACCTGGGACTATTGGTATTTTACTTGTTATGGGTGCAACTTTTGATAATACTTCTTCTATGTTTATGGGAAGTTTAGCTTTAGTTTGTGCTGTTTTAGTAATAGGTATTATGCTTTATATGTCAAATATAATTGAAAAAGTAGTTGGAAAACAAGGACTTCTTGTAATCTCAAAAATCACAGGTTTGTTTTTGGCCGCATTATCTGCTCAGATTGTATTTACAGGTATTAAAAACTTTTTAGGATTATAATGAAAATATTTTACTTTGGCGGTCAAAAGTCAGGAAAAACTTCAAAAGCTAGTGCTAAAGCTTTAGAGTTATCAAAAGATAAAAAGCCCTATTATGTGGCAACTTATGATAACTCATATGAAGATGAGGCTATGAGTGAGCGAATTTCAAGACATATAGAAGATAGAAAAGATGACTTTTTATCTATTGAAGAGCCAAAGGATTTAGTTAAAGTTGTAAGAGAGGGTGAAACTTATTTGATTGATTGTATGACAATGTTTATATTAAATAATATGGATGATGGTTTAAATCATATGAAAATACAATTAAATAAGATTTTTGAACTTGATTGTAATGTAATTTTTATTTTAAATGATATAGGAAATGGCGTAATTCCTATGGAGAGATACAGTAGAGACTTTGTAGATATGTCAGGTCTTTTAGGTCAGTATTTAGCTCAAAAATGTGATGAGGTTTATGAAGTAAAATATAGTTTGGAGAAAAGACTAAAATGAAAACAGTTTTAAATGCCTTTTATTTTGCACTTTCATATTTTTCAACTATTCCAGTTTTTGTAAAAAATATGGAAATAAACAATGAAACTTACAAATACACACTGGCACTTTTACCACTTGTAGGAGCTATTATCTCAGCATTTGTAATAGTTTTAAATTTAGGATTAAATGAGCTTTTTAATCCTTTATATGCTTCTTTTATAAGTGCTGTTGTATATCTTGCATTATATGGTTTTTTACATCTTGAAGCAGTTTGTGATGTGGTTGATGCTTGGTTTGCTTCACATGGTGGAAAAGATGCTTATAAGATTATGAAAGAGCCAACTATTGGTGCTATTGGGGCTTTATATACTTTTAGTTTTGTATTATTAAAAGTAGGGGCTATTACATATTTACTTTATGAAGAGCAGTATGTTCTTTTTTTTATAATATGTATGTTTTCAAGACTAAATTTTATTTATTTACTTGGCTACTTTAAGTTTGCAAAAGATAGTTTTTTATCTCTTGCTTTTCAAGATGCGGGTGTAGGAAAAGTTAAACTTTTTAGTCTTTTATATATAGTTTTTGCTTTATTCATTGGCTCATATGTTTTAGTTCTTTTATTTGTTTCACTACTTAGTTTTTATTTGGTTTTAAAGAAGTTAGATAAACAGTTTGGTTTTGTAAATGGGGATTGTTTAGGCTTTACTTTAGAGCATGTGGAACTAATCTTACTTAATGTGGCATTGGCTTTAGTTGTATGAATACTTTCGAGCATGGTGGTCAAGTAGAAGCTTTTGCAAAAGAGCTTGAGTGTGAAGTAAAAGATATAATAGACTTATCATCAAATATCAACTTTATAAAACCAAATATTAATTTAGATTTTAACTCACTTGATATTTCTGCTTATCCAACTTATGATAGTTTATATGAAAAAATAGCTTTAAACTATAGTGTAAAGGCAAGTCAAATTGAGCTTTTCAATGGTGGAAGTAGTGCTATTTTTGCTTTATTTAAACATCTTAATTTAACACATTGTACTGTTTATAGCCCGGCTTATTTGGAGTATAAAAAAGCTTCTATAAATTTTGGCTATGAACTTCGAACTATAAATAGATTTGAGAATATTTTTTTACCTGTAAAAGAAGGAAGCTTAGTAGTTTTTGTAAATCCATCAACTCCTGATGGAACTTACTATGATATAGATAAGCTTATTGAGTATTGGATAAAAAGGAATTGTACTATTTTGATAGATGAGAGTTTTTTAGACTTTTGTGATGGAAAGTCAGCTACAAAATATATCAAAAAATATGACAAACTTTATATCTTAAAATCAATGACAAAGTTCTATTCAAGTGCCGGTATTAGAGTAGGAACTATTGTTTCAAATGAGCAAAATATAGATAGTTTAAGAAGATTTGAGCCTATGTGGAAACTATCACAGTTTGATTCAAACTACTTGCAAGCAGCACTTGAAGATTATACTTTTAAAAGAATTGCAAAAGCTATAAATGTAAAAAATAGAATTCAATTAGAAAAGATACTACAATCTTGCAATCTAATAGAGCATATCTATCAAAGTAGTGCGAACTATGTTCTTGTTAAACTAAAAAACATAACAGCAAAACAGTTCCAACAGAAACTAAAGCCTTTCAAAATTATGATAAGAGATTGTAGCAATTTTGACTTTTTGGATGGTACTTATGCAAGAATTGCTGTAAAGTCTTCACATAGTAATGAAGTGTTTAAAGAGGCACTAGAAAAGATATGTTAATAGACAATAAGTTTTTAAAATACTTCTCTTTTATTTTATCTTTTATATTTATAGCTTATGTGATTTATATGATAATCACGTCATTTTTTATAGTAAAAAACCAGTTTATAGATATAGGTGACAGCACTTATGTAAATCAAGTAAGAGTTGATGATTATACAAAAAGACTGGCTTCATACTTAACAAAAGATTGTATAAAAGGTGATGAAAAGTGTGAAGTACAAGCAATGCTTGATTTCACAACGGCAATACCATATAAGATAAATGAATCTGTAGCAAGAAGTGCAAAACAAGTAGTAAAACAAAACTTTGGGGATTGTGATGATAAATCAAATCTTTTAATCTCCCTTCTTAAAGTAAGTGGCTATGAAGCTTATTTTGTACTAGTTCCAAAACATATATTTGTAATAGTGAGTCTAAAAGAAAAAATAGCAAATAAAAAAGCCTTGTATGTAAATGACAAAAGGTTTTACATCCTAGAAAGCACAGCAACAGGTTCTAAAATTGGCTTTAGATTAAAATATAAGTTTGATGAAATAGAAGCGATAATCGATCCTTTTGAGAATAAAAAGTTAGTAATTGAAAAGTTGGAGTATAAATGATAGCAGTAATTCAAAGAGTTAGTTCCTCAAGTGTTACAGTTGAAGGAAAAGTAGTTGGAGAAATAGGGCAGGGTTTAAATATCTTACTTGGTGTAAAAAAAGGTGATAGAAAAGAAGATATAAATAAGCTTGTAACTAAGATAGCAAACCTTAGAATTTTTGCTGATGGTGATGGTAAGATGAATTTATCTCTTTTAGATATAAAAGGTGAAGCTTTGATTATCTCACAATTCACTCTTGCAGGAAATGTAAAAAAAGGAAGACGTCCTAGTTTTGATAGTAGTGAAAAGCCTGATATTGCAAAGGCTATGTATGAACAGTTTGTAAAAGAGTTTGAGTCTTTAGGAGTTCACACTCAAACAGGCAAGTTCGGAGCTCATATGGATGTTGCTATTCACAACGATGGCCCCGTGACTTTTATTTTAGATAGTAGTGAGTTAAATTAGATATTTACTCTTCTATCATATCTTCTTCTGGAATAGATTGAATCTCAATGATTAAGTTTTCAGGAGCTTTTATAAATATCTGTTTTATAGGTAAATTTGGAACAGTATTTATTGAGTAATCAAGGTTCATTTTTTCTATTCTATCCATCACTTCTTCATAGTTATCACTATAAAAACATACGTGATTTACTATATTTTTACCATCACTTTCTTTATTGAAATCTTCATTTATTAGACCTTTTTTATAGAAAGAAGCGTCTTCTCCAAACATATGAATTAGTGCATCATCAACTCCTTCTGAATATAACCAATAACCTGGAAATGGGAATTTAGGTCTATATCCAACTTTTAGACCTAGAAGTTGAGTTATAAATTCTTTCATCCCTTCTAAGTCTTTTGCTCTTAATGAAATATGATCAAATGTAATTTTCATCTTAAATCCTTTCGTTTATATGTATAGATTATATATTTGCTAGATGTATTTGAGGTGTATTTTTAAGTGAGGGGCTTTAAAATCCCCTCATTTTTAAACAAATTCAGTTAAAAAAAGTGCAAGTTGTGGAAATAAAACTAATAAAAATGCCATAAGACACATTATTAAAACAAAAGGAGTACATCCTTTCATCACTTCTACAACTGAACCTTTCTTTCTAATACTTTGCACCACATACAAGTTTAATCCCACAGGTGGTGTAATCAAGGCCATTTCTATTAGGATGATTAAGTAAATACCAAACCAAACTCCGTCAAATCCCATATTTAACATAATAGGAGCAACTACAGGAATTGTAATCACCATTAAAGAAAGAGTTTCTATAAATAGACCTAAGACAATAAACATAATTGTAACTATAAATAAAAGAGTATATTTTGAGATATTCATATCTTCTAAGAAATACTCAATTTCATCAATCAATCCAATTGAAATAAGTACAAAATTCAAAATGTTAGCAGCTAGAATAATAAGCATTATCATTCCAGTTGTTTTCATAGTTCCTTCAATAGCCTTCTTTAATACATCTTTAGTAAGTAGCTTAGCAAAATATGTAATAACTAAAGCTCCAACTACTCCTAATGCTGCACTTTCTGTTGGTGTAGCAAGACCTGTATAAATAGATCCCATGATTACAAAAAACAAAAATAAAGTAGGAAGAAAATTTTTAAGCTCACTAAACTTTTCTTTCCAAGTATATGTTTGAATTTTTTTAGTTGTACTACCTTTATATTTTGAATTTAAATAAATAAAAAACATAAATAAAATAGCAAGTAAAATTCCTGGAATTAATCCAGCCATAAACAGCTCAGGAATAGAAGTATTTGTTAAAAAACCATAAATAATAAGGTTTAAAGAAGGTGGAATTAATATTCCAAGTGTTCCTCCTGCTGCAATTGATGCTGCAAATAAACCTTCTTTATACCCATATTCTCTTCCTTGAGGCATAGCAACTGTAGTTATAGTTGCAGCAGTGGCAACTGATGAACCCGAAATTGATGAAAAAAATGTTGATGCTGCGATATTTGAATGCATTAATCCACCAGGTAACCATGATAACCACACATTTAAAGCAAAGTATATTTTTCTAGCCATTCCTGAGTGAAGTAAAATTTCACCAAGAAGTACAAAAAAAGGAATAGACAATAAGATATATTCAGTACTTGTACTCCATGTAAGCTCACCAATTGAGGTAAAAACAGGATAATCAGAGAAAAATGTACCTATTATAATTGCTACACCTGCAATAGATGATGCAACTGGAACAGATAATGCTAAAAATGATAATAGTATTACAAATGATAAAATTACAGCTAACATTCTGTCTCCTTTTTTATAGTACTTAATTCATTTTTTCTTTTTGAAACTATATTTTCAAAACTTTTATATAGTAAGATACAAATTACAAATAGAAAAAATCCAAAACCTGCAAACCATAATAGCTCAGGTATCCATAAAGGCGTTCCCAAAGGAGTATTTGCAAGAGAATTCTTATCCCATGAATATATAAATACTTCATATGCATAATATGTAATTAATGCAATAAATACAAAGTTCATAAGCATTGCAAAAAAGTCTAAAAAATATTGTATTTTTTTTGAAAACTTATGATATAAAATATCAATTCTAATGTGCATTTTTTCAAATAGTACATAGGCTATAGACCAAGATACAGTTATTGCTAAGATATAAGATGAAATTTCATCTATGCCTCCAAATGATATTAAAAAAAACTTTCTAAGTATTACTTCAATTGCTGTTAAAAAAGCACATACAAATAAAAGAATACCACATAAATAAACTATACAAACAGAGCTTTTTTCTAGGATTTTAATCATAATAGCTCCTTATTTATTTGCTTTTAAATTTACTACTTTCCCTACTGAACTATTCCATTCATTTACAACTTCAAGAGAGACTTTTTCTGCCCATTTAGGAAGTACTCTCTGCTCTAAAATTTCTTTTGAGATAGTTAAATCTTTTTGTTTAAAGTCAACAAGTTTCATATCATATGTTTTTCCATAAGCACACTGTTCTCCTGTAAGACACTTTACACCCTCAGATGACTCAAAATCAGACTTGTCCCATACAGGCTGAACTACATTTTTATCATATGAAGCTAATAATTTATCTTGTTCTTCTTTTGAGAATTTATTCCAAGTATCAAGATTCATAGCTGTTAAAACATAAGCCCATCCTCCAACAGGAATAGGATATAAATAACCTGCAATATCACCCCAACCAGATGAATATCCAGATAAACCACCTGCAACAGCACAGTCTAATACACCTCTTTGTAATGCAGATGAAATCTCACTAAAAGGTGGTGTAACTCCAGTTGCTCCTAAACCATCTAGGTACTCAGCTAAAGTCCAACTTCCTGCTCTTACTTTTCTTCCTTTTAAATCTGATAGAGATTCTATTTTTTCATTACAAAATAAAATTTGAGCAGGATAGGGTTTTACTCCTAAAAGTTTTGAGTTAAAGTCTTTTTTCAAAGCTTTTTCTAAAGTAGGCTTATATGCTGCTACTATTTTTTTTGCAGTTTGAATATCAGGTGCAATAGCAGGCAAATCTAAGCCTGCAATAGTTTGAGAATCTGATACTACATATCCTCCAACAGTTGATACTACATCAAATGCACCTTTTGATAGTTGTCTATAAACAGCTGCACCTTTTAATTTTACTTGACCTATAGAAGTTACCCTTGTTCTTGTTTGAGGAAACTCTTCTTTAAAAGTCTTTTTCCAATATGGTTTTTCAAATTCACTAAACATAGTTAGATGTCCCCACGACCCAACAACTCTCATTTTATCTGGTGCTGAAAAGGCACTTGTAGCAAGAGTAATTCCAGCTAATGTTGTTAATAGAATTTTTTTCATTTTTGACTCCTTAGTTTCTATATTTCAAATGGTAACCATATAGAATGTAAATGAGATGTATTTTTTTTTTGAAAAAATAAAAAGTTCATATATAATAGTATTGATTTAATTAAAACAACTAGAATTAGGAGTTTTTAATGTTTTCACAAAAGAACATACCAAGGCTTATCGTCTTTACACCTATTTGTACTATTGTTATTTCAGCAGTGATAATTTTATATACTTTGATTTCAATGCAAAAAAACTATCTTAATGAAGAAGTTGAAAAAATAGAAAAAGAGTATTTAATCAATCAAAAAAAAGTACTTCAAAATGAGCTTGATTATATTTATGAGTATATTGTATATCATAAAAAGGTAGCAGCTGATAATATAAAAAAAGCTTTAAATATTCAAATTAACAGCTTTTATGAACTTTTAGAAAAGAGCGATTTTAATGAAAAAGAATACTTGAATTTTATAAAACAGCACTCAAATGAAAATTCGGATTTTGTTATTTATGATATGAATAGCGAAGAGTTTTATAAAGATATGGATGTATTTTTTTATAAAGACGAGCTTTCTTCAATAAAAAATGAGATTATTTTAAAGAAAGAAGTTTTTAAAATTAAATTTAAAAGTAATCTTTACTATTTTAGATATTTTAAAAAGAAAAATTTAATTATTGCTATAAAAAGAGATATTTATTATGATATAGATAGTCTAAAAGAGACTATTGCTAGATGGAGTGAGTACCTTAGATTTGGAGATGATAACTATTTTATAATTTATAAAAATACGAATATTTTACTTGCTCATCCATATAGAAAAGATTTTATTGGAAAAGATGATACAAATCTAAAAGATGGGAAAGGTGATTTATTTGTTCAAGGATTTATAAAAAAAGCTATTAAAAATCCAGAGGGTACTTTTGTAGAGTATTACTGGAATAAACCAAATAAAAAAGAAAAAATAAAAAAGCTTACCTTTGTAAAATTATATAAAGAATGGAATTGGGTTCTAGGTGCTGGTGTTTATTTTGATGATGTTCAAGAAGTAATCGAGAAAAAAAAGAAGGATTTAGAGAAAAGAATTTTTGATTATATACGAACAACAGTTGTAATATCTTTACTTCTAATTTTATTTGTTTCTTATTTTGCGGTTGAGGTCTCTTCAAAAATAAATTCAACAATAAAAAAGTATCAAGAAAAGCTAAAAAGTAAGGAAGAAAAATTAAGAAACCTAAATAAAGATTTAAATAAAAAAGTACAAATAGCAGTAAAAGAAGCAAAAGAAAAAGATAGAGCAATGCTTCATCAGTCAAGACTTGCAAGAATGGGAACTTTGATTAATATGATTTCTCACCAGTGGAGACAACCATTGAGCCAATTATCTGGCATAATAATGGAGTTAGAAACAGCAATAGAGTTTAAAAAAGCAAAGAAAAAGTATATATTATCTTCTCTTAGTGAAGCTACTAATACAATTGAACATATGTCTTTGACTATTGAGGATTTTAAAAACTTTTTTAAGCCTGAAAAAGAAAAAGAAGAGTTTTTGGTATCAAGTGCTTGTAAAAACTCAATTGCCTTAATACGAGACACCTATATAAATGAGAATATTGATTTGATTTTTGAAATAAATAAAGACAAAAAGATAAAAGGCTATAAAAGAGAGTATTCTCAAGTAGTGCTAAATCTTTTAATTAATGCAAAAGATCAGTTGCTAGAAAAAAATATTGAAAACAAAAAAGTTTGTCTAATCATAGATGAACAAGATAATAAATCAATAGTTACAGTAAAAGATAATGCAAGAGGAATAGAACTTGAAAATATTCAGATGGTATTTGAACCTTACTTCTCAACAAAAAAATCTCAAGGTACAGGACTTGGTTTGTATATGTCAAAGATGATTATAGAAAAAAATATGCAGGGATCATTAAGTGTTGAGAACTATGAAGATGGAGCAATTTTTAAAATAGAAGTATAAAGGAGTTATTATGAGACAGTTAGCTAAAAAAGTTAAAAACTTAAGTGTATTATTGGTTGAAGATGATGATGAGATTAGAAAAAGAATAGCAAATACAATGAGCTTTTATTTTAAAGATGTATTTGAAGCAAATTGTGGTGAAGACGGTTATGAAATTTTTGTTGAAGAAAAGCCAGATTTATGTATTTTAGATATTGAAATGAAAAATGGAAATGGAATAGAATTAGTAAAAAAAATAAGAAAAATTGTTCCAGAATCACCTGTTATAATGTTAAGTGCTTACTCAAAAGAAGAGTATTTACTTGAACTTATAAACGATAATATAAGTTACTATATTTTAAAGCCTGCAACAAATGAAAAACTTTTAAAAGCTATTTCTAGTGCTCTTTTTAAAGAAAATGGTGAAAAAATTCTTCTTGCTGAGGATTTGTATTTGAATCTTGAAACAAATGAATTAACATATGAAGATGATATTATTGCTTTAAGAAAAAAAGAGAAACATTTTTTAAAGCTTTTACATGAGAATAAAAATAAAATTGTTACATATGATATGATTCAAGAGTATATTTGGGTAGATAAGTTTATGACACAAAACGCTTTAAAGCTGTTTATTAGAGATTTAAGGAAGAAACTTCCAGTTGATATTATAAATAACATCGTAAATGAAGGGTATAAGATCAAGTAGAATTTTTGATAACTTTATATATTTAAATACGTTTTTTAATATCTTTTGATAAAGTATAAAAAATAAAATATAAGTGAAAAAATGTCAAATCAAGAAAAACTAAAAAACTATTTATTAGGCAATGAAAATAAAGATGGCTATTTAAAAGATGAAATCTCAAATGCTAAAGTCATTATGCTTTCTGGAAAATGGGGAAGTGGTAAGACTCACTTTTGGCAGAATATTATTGCAAGTGATGAATTCAAAAAAGAGCTAAAAGAAAAAAGTCAAGTTTATTCATATATAAGTTTATATGGAAAAAGTTCAATTGAAGAGATAGAAAATGATATATTTTCTCAAGCTTACTATTCAGCAATTGGTGGAGAAAATTTTGTAACAAAAGGCTTTTCTACTTTTACAAAAAGAATGTCAAGATTTGGCTCTAAAAAAGTTGCATCTGGATTAAAAGAAGAGCAAAAAGACAATATAGAAAAAACAGCACTAAAAAGACTTGAAAATGGCGGAGTGATATGCTTTGATGATTTTGAAAGAAAATCAAAAGATATTGATTTAAATGACCTTTTTGGTTTTATAACTCAATTAACTTTGAATTTCAAATGCAAAGTTGTGATTATTTTAAATGATGATGTATTTGAAGGTGAAGAAAAAGATATTTTTTCAAATGTAAAAGAAAAGACTGTATCTAAGTATTTGAAATATAAGCCAAGCATAGAAGAACTATTTAATTCGATATTTGATAATAAATATGAGGTACTAAAAGATTATAGTGATGTGATTTTAAAAACCTTTGAAGAATCAGAAGTTTTAAATGCAAGAATATATATACAGGCATTAGACAACCTTTTAGAGTGGATAGAAAATGATAAGACTCAGAAAAAAAATGATGATGTTGTAAGATGTTTGATTTTAGTTAATCTATATTTTATTTTATATCATGTTCTGTTTTTTAAAGAAGAGGATAAGTATAGAATAATAGGTTTTTTTGATAAGTTAGAAAAAATTTCAGATGATTATAACCGTATAAAAAGTTCTAATATACAGATTTATGGTTCAAACAAAAATAGAGAGTACAAAGAATATGAGTCTTTAAAAATCTATATGAAAGAGTTAGAAAAAACTGTATCTACTCAAGGACAGTATGAAATATATAAAGATTTTTTTGATAGTAATATAAAAAACTATGAAGTAAAGTTTTATGCGAATAGTTTAAAAATTGGAAAAAATGTAGATAGTGATATATTTAGTCAAATAAACACCTTCATAGAAACAGGAATACTAGAAGATTAAAAAACTATTTATTATACAAACTGCGTAACCAAAATGTTTTTGAGATTTGATATACTTCTTTTACTTTTTATGACAAAGGCTTAGGATGAACTTTCAAAATGAGTTAAAAAAATTTGATTTAAAAGAAGTGTTTAATCACGATGATTATATGAAATATTTAGAGTCTAAGACAGTTAGGACTCCTAAAACTGGAACTATTTTGGATTATATTTCAAAAGAGCAGGAGTTAGAACTTCGAGCACAAAGAAATATAGACTTAAAAAAGTACGACCCAACACCACAGCATATTAAAGAGCATATGAACTTTGCTTTTAAGGTTTTTCATGAGGTGTGTGAACAAAACAAAAATGATGAATTATTACAGTTTTTACAAACAAATGAATTAGGACAAAAGGCTTTACTTTCTACAAACTGGTATGAAAAGTACAATTATACTTATAATATAGCTTCATAAATAAAAGCTTTTATTTTATTCCTCGATTACTCTAATTTTATTTTTACTATAATGTCACAAAATATAATCGCAGGAATAAAATGAAAAATATCTCTATCTTCGGAACTAGCTCAGATGCTGGTAAATCAACTATCACTTTTGTAATAGCAAAAATACTTCAAGACTTAGCTTATAGTGTTGCTCCTTTTAAGGCTCAAAATGTCTCAAATAACTCACATGTATGTGATGATGGAAGTGAAATAGCAATAGCTCAATACTTTCAAAGCGAAGTTTTAGGAGTTGAAACTTCTTATCACTTAAATCCAGTACTATTGAAATCAGGTAGAGGAAACTCTGCTTCACTAATAGTAGAAGGACAAGTAGTTACAAACAAAGATGTAAGAGAATATTATAGAGATTTAGACCTTTTAAAACCTGCTGTTAAAAGATGTTATGAGTATTTAGATGAAAGGTATGATATTGTTGTAAGTGAGGGTGCTGGAAGTCCAGTAGAGCTAAATCTTATGGATAAAGACTTATCAAATATTTTTATAGCAGATGAATACAATACAAAGATTATACTAGTAGCAGATATAGAAAAGGGTGGAGTGTTTGCTTCTATTTATGGGGTTTATCACTTATTACCCCCTAAACTAAGAGAGAATGTAGTAGGGGTTATTGTAAATAAATTTAGGGGAGATTTAACTTTATTTGATGAGGGTGTTAGAATCATCGAAGAAGAGTTTAAAATACCAGTTTTAGGAGTCTTACCCTATATTCCATTTAATTTAGGTTTTGAAGATAGTGCTTCTTTACAAAACTTTATTCAAAAACCTCAAAATAAAAAACTAGATATTGCAGTTATATCATATCCACATATGAGTAACTACAATGATATAGAGCCTTTAATAGCAGATGATGAGGTCTTTGTAGAGTTTGTAAATCATTATGTATCTTTAGATAAATTTGATTTAGTTATTCTTCCTGGTTCAAAACTTGTCATTAAAGACTTAAAGTGGTTAAAAGATATGGGCTTATATGAGCAAATACAAAACTACAAAGGACACATTTGTGCTATATGTGGTGGCTATGAAATGATGTTTGAAACACTTGATGATAAATATGCTTTAGAAAACAGTGAACCTTTAGTGGAAGAGGGGTTTGGAATAATCCCTTCAAATATAGTTTTTGAAAAGAAAAAAGTTTTAAAGAAACAAAGTTATGAGCTTTTTGGAGAGAGTATTAAAGGTTTTGAGATACATCATGGTATGAGTGAGAAATATCCTTTATCTTATGAAAAAGAGAATTTTAAAGGTACCTTTGTTCATGGTATTTTTGATAATGATGCTTTTAGAACTAAGTACTTCAAGAGTATAAATAGCCAATATATTGGATACTCGTTTGATGAGTATAAAAAAGATACTTTAGATACTTTTATAGGTGAGATGAAAAGCAGACTTGATGTAAATAGGATAGAGCAGAGTGTTTTATAGTATTGCTTTAATAGCCTATGTTCTTGATTTAGTTTTTGGAGAGTTTGAAAAATTAAAGTTCTTAAAACATCCTATTATTTTTATGGGAGATTATATCAAGTGGTTTGAAAAGAGATTTTATAAAGACTCAGTTTTAAGAGGAGGGCTTTTAACTATCTCTTTAGTTGCAGTAGTATTTGTAATCACTTCTTTTTTATCAATGATTGATAATATCTTTATTCAAGGCTTTTTAGCCTCTTTTACTTTAGCTTCTAAAATGCTATATGATAGTGTTAAAGATATAGTAAGTTCAGATGACCTTGATGTAAAAAAGCAAAAAATATCTTATCTTGTTAGTCGTGATACAAGTAGTATGAATAATAGTGATGTAAATAAAGCAGCCATTGAGACATATGGTGAAAATCTAAGTGATGGAGTAATTGCACCACTTTTTTATCTTTTATGCTTTGGAATAGTTGGGGCTTTTGTATATAAGGCTATAAACACTCTTGATTCCATGGTTGGATATAGAAATGAAAAGTATGAGAAGTTTGGAAAAGTAAGTGCAATAGTAGATGATATACTAAACTACATCCCTGCAAGAATCACAGCTGTTTTAATAGCACTATTTTTCTTCTCAAAAGAAGCACTATTTGAGTTTGGGAAATATGGTAAAAAACATGATAGTTTAAATGCAGGGCTTCCTATCTCAGCTATTGCTTTAGGTTTAGGTGTTAAACTTGGTGGTCCTACTTCTTATTTTGGAAAAGTAAAAGATAAACCGTTTTTTGGAAGAGGTAGAGATATTATAGAAAATAGTGATGTTCTAAAAGCTATTTCAATAAAAAATAAACTAGATATATTAGTAATAACAGTATTAATTTTAGGAGTATTATGATGACTTACGAAGAGTGGTTTAACCAACAAGGTAAGCTACACGCAAATGTTATGAAAAAACTTACAGATAAATCAATGGATGAGGTAATAGAATACTTTAGATTTGACAACATGGTAAAAAATGAACCAGATTTTTGTCCTTTATACAAAGACAATAAAAAATGCCATGATTACGAAGATTTAAACTGCTATTTATGTGCCTGTCCTAACTTTAGGTTTAAAATGGAAGGTTTTGAAGAAGTTGAAGGAAAAACACTTTTTTCAAAATGTAATATTAACTCAAAAGATGGATCTCAATATATTGGTGAAGATTATATTCATCAAAACTGTTCAGGCTGTATCGTGCCTCACAGGGAAAAGTATATTAAAAACAAGTTTTCAAGAGATTGGTTTGAAGTTATGAAAGATGTAAGAGAAGAGGTTTAACTCTTCTCTTTTTTCATATTTATTACAAAGTGATTTTTTTCATCTTTGTAAAAATACTCTAGCTTATAGCCATGTAAGTTAGCAATAGTTTTAACTATATAAAGTCCAAGACCAAAACCATCACTTCTTTTTTCTTCTTGACAAAAAGCTTCTGTGTAGTATTCAAGTTCATGTTTTAAAGGCTCACCTTTTGAACTTACTATTATTTGCTCTTTTGAAGCATTTATTATTGCTTTTTTATTTGGAGAGAATTTTATAGCATTGTCTATTAGGTTTTTTAAAACTATAGAAAACATATATGTGTCAACTTCAAATTTAAAATCTTTGATTTTTGAAGTAATATTTTCAGGGTTTATCATCATGATTTCTAAAGTTTTATTATAGATATTAAAAAAAGATGTTAGCTCTTTGTAAACAGCTCTATTTTGAGAAGTGATTTTTTCAACTGTTGCAAGTTCTTTGATAATATCATCCATTCTTTTAAAAGCTTTTTGAAGATTGTCCCTAGCTTTTTCATCTTCAAGTGTTTCAGCAATAAACATAGCTTTTGTAATAGGAGTTTTAAGCTCATGCATCATATTTCGCATAAATAAATCTTTTGATTTTGTTTGATTACTTATGATTGTTACTGCTTCATTAAAGCTTTTTGCAATAGTTCCTATTTCATCATTACTTACGCTTTTAATTTTTACATCTTTTTTCCCATTTGAAAATTCAATAATTTGTTTATTTAAAAGCTTTAAAGGTAAAAGTTTTCTTTTTAAAGTTACATATAAAAATAGTAAGGTAATTAAAGATAAAACCATAGCTAGGATTATAATAGCTACATTATAGTTATGATTTCTTATATCTTTTAGCATGATATTATATCCATACTGTTGTACATAGATATAGTAATGTTCATCATATTTATAAACTCTATATGTTCCTAAATAGTTCTGTGTGATTGTAAGTTCTTGAGCTTGTTTTATGATTTCAAGTTTTGCATCTCTTTCTTTTATTGGTTCTACTTTAAACTTTTTAAAAAGATTCTCAAGGGTTTCAACAGTTGGTTGGTTTTGAAAGGCACTTAAGAAGTTTTCTGCAACTAGTTCATATCTGTTTTGTAGTGTTATCTCATATCTTTGCTGATCAAATCTAATAAATAATGCAAAAGTAATCATAACAGCTATAAAAGCTAAAGAAAAAATGATATTTATAAATGCAGAAATAGAGATGTTTTTTGTCATATTAGTTTATACCCAATACCTCTTACTGACTTAATATATGTTTGAGTATCATCTAATTTTGCTAATTTTGTTCTAATTCTTGAAATAATTACATCTATGTTTTTTAGTGATGAATCATCTTCTATATGGTCACTTGCATAAATAAAGTCTTCTCTTGATACAACACCACCATTTCTTTGGATAAGAAGTTTCAAAATGTCATACTCAGCAAGAGTTAAAGTTAAAGCATTATTTTTAAAGTTGATTTGCATATCATCTTCTTTTATTTCAAAAACAGAGTTTGTAGCTTTTACTTCATTTTTTGTTTCAGTATTTGTATCTACTCTTTTCAAAATAGTTTTGATTCTAGCTTGAAGCTCTCTTGGATTATATGGTTTTGGAAGATAGTCATCAGCACCTCTTTCTAATCCCATAACCTTGTCTAAAATATCATCTCTTGCACTTGAGATAATAATAGGTATTTCACTCTTTTCTCTAATTTTTGGGATTAACTCTAATCCATCAATCTCAGGAAGTGTCAAATCTAAGATAAGAAGTTTATAATCCTTATCTACACTTAGCATTGATAGCCCATTATAAGGGCTATCAGTGTTTGTTACTTCTATATCAAATGAGGCTAGGTAATCAGTGATAATCTGAGCTAACTCTAAATCATCCTCTATCATTAGTACTTTAATTATGACGAATCCTTTTTATTTAGTTACAAATAGAATTGTTTGACCATATCTATTTACATAAACTCTTTTGTGTTTCTTATTATACTTACTTAAAGCTTTTTCCATATCATCAAAGCCTTTGATCTCAATATCTTCAATTTGAATAATAATATCACCTGCTTGGAAGCCAGTTTTTTCAGCTTTTGATTTTGGTTCAACATCTGAGATTAAAATACCTTGTGCACTTAATGGAAGTCTATACTGTTTTCTGATATTCATATCGATATTTTTTAGTCTTAATCCACCAAGAACTTTACTATTATTTGAAGAAATTTTTATTAATGATTCTCTATTTCCTAAAACTATATCAAGTTCTAAGTTTTTTCTATCTCTTTCAAGTGCAATTTTAACTTTTTGTTTAGGTTTAAATGAAGCTACAACATTTTGTAAAGAAGTTCTATCTGTGATTTTTTTACCATTAATAGAATAAATTAAGTCACCTCTTTTAATACCATATTTTTCAGCAGGAGTTCCAGGAGAAACATCAAGAACTAAAGCACCTTTTTTATTGTTGTAAACTTTTGATAAATCTTTATCTAAATCACCAATAGCAACACCTAAGTAACCTCTTGTTACTTTACCATCTGCTACAAGTTTTTTAACCACATCTTTTACCATGTTTACAGGAATTGCAAAACCAATTCCATTATTACCACCACTTTTTGATAAGATAGCTGTATTAATACCTATTAATGCACCTCTTGAGTCAATTAGTGCACCACCTGAGTTACCAGGGTTTATTGAAGCATCTGTTTGAATATAGTTTTCATATCTATTAATACCAACTTTATTTTTGTTAAGTGCAGAAATAATACCTTGAGTTACTGTACTTCCTATACCAAATGGATTACCCATAGCAAAAATCACATCACCAATTTTTAAAGAAGTTGAATCTCCAAGTTTCATTGGCTCTAAATCTTTTCCTTCGATTTTAATAACGGCTAAATCACTATCAGCATCTCTTCCAATAAGTTTTGCATTATATTCTGTTGGGTTATCACCTATTGTTACTGTGATTTCTTCTGCATTTTCTATAACATGGTTATTTGTAACTATGTATCCATCTTTAGAAACAATTACACCAGAACCAAGAGATCGTTGAACTCTGTTTTGTTTAAATTGATTTCCAAACTGCTCTCCAAAAAATCTTTTGAAGAATGGGTCGTTGAACATTTCTAATGGTAAATTACTTACATTTGTATTTACATGTCTTTTTGCAGATATATTTACTACTGAATACATAGAGTTTTCAATATTTTTGTTAAATGATAATATTTCAGTAGTAGAATTAGGAACCACTCTTTGAGGGTTTTTATTCATCATTTCAAAGTCAATTGATTGGGCAAATAATTGACTTGCAATCATTGCTGAGGCGAATAAAAGTTTTTTCTTCACAATTCATCCTTTCGAATTTTGATAATACAATTGTAGGGTAGGTTTGTAAACTATTTTTCAATAAATAGTTAATAAATAGTTAATACTTAAAACTAAGGCAATGCCCTAGTTTTAGTGATTATAAGTCAGTTTTTAAAACTGCTCCAGAACTTGCATTTGTCACAAGTGCTCTATATTGTCCTAACCAAGAAGAGTTAAGAGGTTTTTTAAGAGGAGTAAATTCAGCTTTTCTTTTTTCGATTTCTTCATCTGTTAAGTTTACAGATAAGATATATTTGTCAACATCGATGTGAATTTCATCACCATCTTTTAGTAATCCAATCATTCCACCCTCAGCAGCTTCAGGAGATACGTGACCGATACTTGCACCTCTTGTAGCACCAGAGAATCTACCATCAGTAATAAGTGCAACTTTATCACCAAGTCCCATACCCATGATAAGTGAAGTAGGAGCTAACATTTCTTGCATACCAGGACCACCTTTAGGACCTTCATATCTAATTACAACAACGTCACCGGCTTTAACTTTACCACCAACGATTCCAGCAATAGCTTCTGGTTGTCCATCAAAACATACAGCTTTTCCAGTAAGTACTCTATCCCCAGTGATACCAGCAGTTTTAATAACAGCACCTTGTTCTGCAAGATTTCCATATAAAATAGCTAATCCACCAACTTCTGAGTATGGATCATCAATAGTATGAATAATATTTGTATCTTTGATTTCAGAGTCTTTGATCTTCTCTAAAGTTGAAACCCCACTAATAGTTGGGTTGTCAAGTAAAATGTCATCACCTCTTTTTGTCATCTCTTTCATTACCGCATTCACACCACCAGCTTTGTTGATGTCTTCCATATGTACAGTAGATAATGATGGAGAGATTTTAGCAATATGAGAAACTCTTTTAGAAATAGAGTTAATATCTTCTAAGTTGAAGTTAACACCAGCTTCTTTAGCAATTGCTAACATATGTAATACAGTATTTGAAGAACCACCCATTGCCATATCAACAGCAAAAGCATTTCTTACTGCGTTTTCATTTAAAATATTTTTTAATTTATAATCTTCTCTTGCTTTCTCATCTTTTGCAATTTCACAAATTCTTCTAGCTGCTTGTCTATATAACTCTTCTCTTTCAGGAGTTAAAGCTAAGATTGTTCCATTTCCTGGAAGAGCAATACCCATAGCTTCCATAAGTGTGTTCATAGAGTTTGCTGTAAACATACCAGAGCATGAACCACCACTTGGACATGCATTACATTCGATATCTTTTAACTCTTCATCACTCATTTCACCTGATTCGTGTTTTCCTACAGCTTCAAAAGCAGTAGCTAAGTCAATAGGTTTACCATCTTGCGTATAACCTTTCTCCATTGGTCCACCTGATACAAATACAGTTGGAACATCAACTCTTAATGCACCCATTATCATACCAGGTACAATTTTATCACAGTTTGGAACAGCAATCATTGCATCTAATTTATGAGCATTCATTACAGTTTCAATTGAATTTGCAATTATTTCTCTTGATGGTAATGAAAATAACATCCCATCATGACCCATTGCAATACCATCATCTACACCAATTGTATTAAATTCAAATGGAACACAACCATTTGCTTTAATTTCATCTTTTATAATTTCACCAACTTTATTTAAAAAGAAGTGACCAGGAATAAGCTCAATAAAAGAGTTTGCTATACCAATAAATGGTTTATCAAAATCTTCATCTTGTAATCCAGTAGCTCTTAATAAAGACCTATGTGGAGTTCTATCATATCCTTTTTTTATCTCATTACTTCTCAATTATAATCCTTTAAATTCTTCTAATATTTATGGTAGATATTATACATTTATTGATTTTCATTTTTTATTAAAAGCATTAAATTTTGAAGAATTTTGAAATTCTTTTGAAAAACCCTTGACAAAGAAAAAAAAATCTATTATAATTCCAGTCCAATTTAAGAAGAACGGCTTCAAAAACCGAAGAAACTTAAATTAAAAAGTGCGAGTGTGGCGGAATAGGTAGACGCGTGGGACTTAAAATCCCATTCCGGTTTCGGAGTGTGAGTTCGATTCTCACCATTCGCACCACTTTTTTAGAATTGTAGAGAGTTGACTGAGTTGGTCGAAAGTACCGGTTTTGAAAACCGGCGAGGTTCACGCCTCCGGGGGTTCGAATCCCCCACTCTCTGCCACTTCTTATTCAAGCAAGCAAAATCATCTAACTTATATCATTGTTAATGATTTTCTAACATTTGGAGCTATAGCAAAGCTGGTAATGCCCCGGATTGCAAATCCGGTATGCGTTGGTTCGAGTCCGACTAGCTCCTCCATTTTCTTAAGAATCATTATCAAATACATTTCAATAAAACTCAAATAAACTATTTTATCTACATGTTAATTATCCATTTTTATATCTATTTACTATTTTAATTTAGCTATATTTAAATTACTTTTTATTCTTTTTATGTCTATAAAACCCTTAAAATCACATAACTATCTTTTTAGATAGTACATTTCTTTTTAGTAAGTTCTTGCTTTTATATATTATTTAGACTAGAATTTCAGTATAGTAAATAAAAATAAAAACAATTCATTTTGTTTTTTCATATAAAAGGATACAAATGAAAGCATATGTAGTAGAAAAAATTGAAAGTAAAAAATTTGAATCAGGTGTACAAGATATTGATGTTCCAGCAATTGAAGAAAATGATGTATTAATAAAAGTATCTTATTCATCTTTAAATTTTAAAGATGCATTAAGTTCTGTTGGAAATCCTGGTGTTACAAGAGTTTTCCCTCATGTTACTGGTATTGATGTGGCAGGTGTTATTGAAGAATCAAACTCTGATGAGTTTAAAGTTGGTGAAGCTGTATTAGTTACAGGTTATGACATGGGTATGAACACAAATGGTGGACATGCTGAGTTTGTTAAAGTTCCAGCTTCATGGCTTGTAAAAATGCCAGAAGGAATTTCAGATAAAGAAATCATGACTTATGGTACAGCAGGTTTAACAGCAGCATTATCAGTAAACGAATTATTAAATAATGGTGTTACATCAGGAGATGTTTTAGTTACTGGTGCAACAGGTGGAGTTGGTTCAATTGCAGTTTCTATACTTTCAAAATTAGGATTTAATGTTATTGCAATTTCTGGAAAAGAAAATAAAATACCTTTCTTAAAAGATATTGGAGCAAGTGATGTGATTTTAAGAAATGACTTTAATGAACAATCAGCTAAGCCAATGATGAGTGAAAAATATGACGGTGTTATAGATACTGTTGGTGGAGAAATATTAGCAAATGCTTTAAAATACATTAAATATGATGGTGTTGCAACTTGTTGTGGTTTAACATCTTCACATGAATTAAATACAAATGTATTTCCTTTTATTTTAAGAGGTGTTCGATTAGTTGGTATTGATTCTGTTGAGTGTTCGATAGATAAGAAAAAAGCAGCATGGGAAAAAATTGCAAGTGATTTTAAAGTTGATACATTAAATGATTTAACAAATGAAATCTCTTTAGATGAAGTTAAAGATGCTTATTCAGCATTATTAGAAGGAAAAGCTGTAGGTAGATATTTAGTAAAAATATAATTTTTATTGAAGTATACACTATAGTGCTTATTGGTGATAGTCCCTCAATGTAGGGACTTACCTTTTAGTTTTCTTTGAACTCTATGATAAATACTGCACCTTTTTGTTTCTTCCCTTCAAATTCAAACTCTTCATTTATTACTTTTACTCTTGCTTTATGATGTTTTATTAAAATATCATTTGCTAATGATAAACCTATCCCTGTTCCTACATTTTGGTGTTTTGTAGTAAAGTAAGGCTCAAATATTCTTGGTAGAATATCTTGCGGTATTCCCTTTGCATTATCTTTTATAGTTATGATTAGTTTATCTTTTACTTTTTTTGTTTGAATAAATACTAGTTTATTTTCATCATCTGCTATATTTTCTTTTAAAGCATCTTTTGAGTTATTTATTATATTTATAAATGCTTGAACTAATTGATTTTCATAACCATTTATATTTATATCATCATCTAAATGTGTGATTAGTTGAATATAATTGTTTTTTAAACTAGGACTTACAAGTGAAATTGTTTTATTTATAGCTCGAACTAAACTTAAATCTTCTTTTGATTGTGAGTCTTTTATAAAAGTTCTAAAATCATCAATAGTATGAGATAAATATCTTGTTTGTTCTACAATAGCTTCTGAGCTATCTTTTATATCATTTTCTTCTAAGATTCCACATTCTTTTTTCACAAGAAGAGAACTTGCTAGTGTTGATATTACTGTTAATGGCTGTCTCCATTGATGCGAAATATTTCCTATCATCTCTCCCATTGAGATTAGTTTTGATTGTGTTTCAATTAATTTCTGTTTGCTGATATCTCTCATACTTATAAGAAGCCGTTTTTTATCAGGCATTAAAGTAATACTCATATTAACAGTTATTAATGATTCATCTTTTACAATACAACTTTTTTCAAGATTTTCAATATGACCTTTTTTCATTACAATATTTAAAGCTTTTTTTATTTTATCTTTCTCTTCATCTATTGTAAGTTCAAAACAAGATTTTTGAAGTAACTCTTCTTTTGTAAAGCTCGTTATTTTAAGGTATGCATCGTTAAAATTTAGGAATTTAGTATCTAAATCTAAAATAGCAATACCATCCATTGAGTTTTCAAAGATTGCTTTAAATTCTTCTTTTTGATCTTCTATCTTCTTTTCAATTGTTTTTTGAGCTGTTAGGTCTGTATGAAAACCAATAATTCTAGTAGGATTATTATCTTTGTCAAAGATTGCTTTTCCTCTATCGTAAATCCATACCCAATGACCTTTTTTATGCTGAACCCTATGAATATTTTCATAAAACTGTGTTTTT
This sequence comes from Arcobacter roscoffensis, assembly GCF_024267655.1. NCBI lineage: Bacteria > Pseudomonadati > Campylobacterota > Epsilonproteobacteria > Campylobacterales > Arcobacteraceae > Arcobacter > Arcobacter roscoffensis. The sequence continues at coordinate 2,929,470 of NZ_CP100595.1, read as the reverse complement.
CCTTCAAGATGATTTGATACATCCTCAAATGCTTTCTCCTTATCTTCTGGATGAATTCTTTTTTCCCACTCTTCAACTGAACCTTTTATTTCATGATCTTCATAGCCTAACATTTTCTTCCATGTTGTAGAAAAGTAAACTTCATTTGTTTTTGGATTCCAATCCCATAATCCATCTTTGCTACTATTCATAGCTAATTCAAATCTTTCATTAAGTTCTTTTAGTTGAGCATTTTTATTTAACATATCTTTTGATAGTTTATCCCTTTGTCTTAGTAAATAAAATAAATATGAAATTCCAAGTAAGAAAATGATTGTAGATACTGTAAATATTTGTGTGATATTACTTTTACTTTTTTCTAGCTCTTTTGTTTGTATCTTAACTTGCTCTTCAAGTCTTTTATTAAACTCTTTTATATTTTGAGTTTGAGATTGTTTATGAATTATTGAAAGTAAAAGTTTTTTGTTATTGTGAGTAATAGGATATGAATGAACTACAACTTTTATAATTTTGTTTGATGCCAACTTATGAGTAAATATGAAATAGTTTCTATTCTCAGTTTTAGCTAATGACAGTTCTTTATTTACTTGTTCTTTCGTAAAAGTATTTATATCTTTTATGTTCATTTTATGAAGAGATGACAAGGAATAGCCATAAAATTTGCTAGCACTCTTATTTGCTTTTATAATATTTCCATTAGATGGGTTTATTAAAAACATCACGTCAGTGTTCTTGTTTAAAAACTCAATAATTGTAGTATCTTTTGAGAATAAACTTATATTTATAAAAATTAGAAGTAAGAAAATTTTATTCATTTTAGACTCTTTTATATGTATCTAAAATTCATTCTATATAAAACTAGATAAAATAAGTATTAAAAAATTATATTAAATATTTAGTTTATAACCTACACCTGAGATATTTGAAATAGATTCCTTGCCTATTTTTTTTCTAAGTTTATTTAAAAGGTTCTTTAATGCTGAATCTGTCGCTTCAAAATAATCTTCCCAAATATTTGTTTTTAACTCATCATGGGATATAACTCTCGAATTATTTTTTGTTAAGTAGTCTAACAATAAAAGTTCTTTAGATGTTAGTTTAATTTCTTTTTTGTTTATATCTTTTAGTTCTTTATTTAATACATTATATTCGATACCATTTTCAAAGTTAAGTATAAACATTCCATTGTCATATATATCTTCTGCACATTTTATTAATGCATTGTTTAAAGTATCAAAATCAACAGGTTTCGTTAGATAATCAATAAGTTTTAGTTTTGTAGCTTTTAAAAGATAGTTTGTTTCTGTATAGGCACTAAGAAGTATTACAGGAATTTTTTTGTCAATTTGTCTGATATCTTCTATAAAATCAAGACCATTTTCCTCAGGAAGATTTATATCAGAGATAATAATATCAACTCTATTTTCTTCAAGAATTTCTTTTGCATTTTTTATATCAGAAGCTTCATAAACATCATTACATAATAAAAGAAGAACTTTCTTCATATTTTTTCTTATATTTTCTTCATCTTCTATGTATAAAATACATAATTTCTTTAAAATTTCATGATATTTTTTAATATTCTCTTCCATTATAGAATGCCTTATATACGTATGAGTGTTATATTATATCTTTAAAAAATTAAATATAAGATTATTTATCGTAACTTTTTTTTAAAAAAGTGGAAAAAAAAATTATAATACAAGGTTTTTTAATGTATAATTAAGACTAATATGAATAAAGTAACAAGAAAATTATTATTGGGGTCGTCATATGAAGTCTTTTAGAATTATTAAATATTCAATTGTATCATTATTAGCAAGTGCTACACTACTAAATGCCTATACATTAAAACAAAGTGTTCAAAAAGTATTGGATCAAAATCCAGAAGTTATAGCTGAGAAAAAGAATCAAGAGGCATTTAAAAAGTATGTGGATGAAAGGGAAGGAAATTACTATCCTAGAATAGATATAGATGGTAGAATTGAAAAAGTTAATACTGAGAAAAACTATGACCAACCTAATAACAATAATAATGAAGACGGCTCTGATCAAGAAGATGGATATAACTTTGGTATAGCATTAAATCAAATGATTTATGATGGAGATTTAACTCCAAGTAGAGTAAATGAAGCTAAACATAATGATTTAGCAAATAAATATAGAACAAATAGAAATATTGAAAATATTGTACTTGAAACTATTGGAGCTTATACTGGATTTGTTCAATATACAGAATTTTTAGCTCTCACAAAAGATATGATAGCCACAAATGAAGAGAATTTAGAAATTGCAAAACAAAAAGAGGATATTAGTGGAGAGGTTTTAGAAACTTACCAAGTTGACTCAAAACTAAGTTTTGTAAAAGAGAAATATTTAGAAGAGCAAGACTTAAAATCATCAAGAGTAAGTACCTTTAAAAGATATATAGGAGGGAAACCTCAAGGAAATGAGTGTAGACCAAGTATAGATGAAACTATATTCCCATCATCTCTTCAAAAAATAGTTGAAAAAGCAGTTTTAAATAATTATGAGATTTTAGAACAAATTGAAAGAGTAAAAGCTCAAAGAGAAAAAATAGCTCAAGCCGATGCTAGTTTTTTGCCTAGTTTAAATCTTGAGTTAAAAGCAATCACGGATAATGATTTAAGTTTAAATGAAGAGGGTGTAGAAAACCAAGCTTTTGCTAGATTAAATTTAGCATGGAATCTTTATAATGGTGGTTCAGACCATGCAATTTCAACACAAGAAGAACTTTTTTTAGCTGAGCAAAAGCAAAGATTGGACGCAATCACTAAGAAAGTAGTTGAAAATGTAAAAGTTACTTATCAAAGATATCAAAAAAACAAAAAAAGAATTGATGTTTTAAAAAAATACGTAGTTGCAAATGAAAATATTGTAGATGTATATAAAAGTGAATTTGAAGCAGGTACTAGAACATTTGTAGATATTTTAAATGCACAAACAGATTTATATGAGGCAAAAAAGAGCTTAGTTAGTAGAGAATTTGAACTTTATTCAAACTACTATGATTTATTAAATAGCTTATCTATTTTAGTTCCAAGTGTATTAAATTCAAATATTAGCCAATGTGTTAATTCAAAACTAGAAGATACTTCGACTACTAATAAAGTTGAAAATAATAGTCTTGCAGTTTCGGAAGAGTTAACAGCATTATTGGGTGATGAAGAATCAAAAGCAAAAGTTGAAGAAACTGAACCTAAAGATGATGTAATCGCTCAAGATACTAATGAATTAACAGAAGATCTATTAGGTGAAGATGAAGCTTCTCAAGAAGTTATAGTTCAAAGTGGTTCTATTGATGAACTTTTAACTGCAGATGAAAAGACATATACTCTTAATATTGCTACAACTAGAGGACTTGATGCTGCAAATAATTATGCTCAAATAAATGGACTAGACTCTTCAAGTACATATACATATGAGTTTGGACCTTCTATGAAAAGTGCAAAGGTAATTTATGGTATATTTGATTCAGTAAAAGAAGCGAAAGCTGCATTATCTTCATTACCTGAAGGTGTAAAAAAAGCTAAGCCTTATATAGACAATGTAAGTAAACATCAAAAATTATATAAAAAGTACCATTAATTGATTAAAAGGTGATTATGGAAAATAATGATTCAAATGAAATCAGAAGCGAAACCTTATCAAATTTAAAAGATAGAAGAAAAGTAGACGACTTATTAGGTTGTCTACTTTTTTTATCTAAATATCATAAAAGAGAAACTTCTGAAGCCTCTTTAACTTATGGCCTACCTATTCATAAAACTTCTATGAATATCTCTATGTTTCATCAAGCTGCTAAAAGAATAGGACTTGTTCCTAAAACAGTGAAAAGAGAAAAACTTGCAGATGTTACAAAACTAGCCTTACCTTCTGTTTTAATTTTAGATAAGAATAGAGCTTGTGTTCTTCTTGATTATGATTTAGAAGAGGGTGTTGCAAATGTAATTATCCCAGGACTAAGTACCGGTGAGACTCAAATTACTATTGAAAAGCTTGAATCAGAATTCACAGGTGATGTTATAATTATAAAACCTGAATATAATTTTAATAATAGAATTGAAAAAGAAGTAGTTGTTGATGATCCAAAAGAGTGGTTTTGGGGAACAATGCTTAGAAATAAAGGTATTTATAAACAAGTAATTATTGTATCTTTATTTATTAATATTTTCATATTAGCTACTCCATTATTTACAATGAATGTATATGATAGAGTATTACCAAATAATGCAATAGAAACGCTTTGGGCATTATTTATTGGAATTTCTATTGTAATGGTTTTTGATTTACTTTTAAAAGTTATGCGTTCACATTTCTTAGGAATTGCAAGTAAAAGAGCAGATGCAATAATGTCAAATAAGATATTTACTCACTTGCTTAATATTAAAATGGATGCTAAACCTTCTTCAACAGGTCAATTTGTAAGTAGACTACAATCTTTTGAAAGTGTTAGAGAATTTTTTACAAGTGCTACAATTGCAGCAATTGTTGATTTACCTTTTGTAATTATATTTATTCTTGTAATCATGTTTATTGCAGGGCCTTTGGCATATATAACAATAGTAACAGTACTTATTTCAATTACATTATCTTGGTATTTACAAAGACCTTTAAAAACTTTGATTGAGAAGTCTGTAAAAGAAGAGCAAATAAAGCAAACAACTTTAATAGAAGCAGTTGCAGGTTTAGAGATTATTAAAAGTGTAAAAGCACAAAATAGAATGAAAACACATTGGGATCAATCTATTAATAAAACAGTACACTATGCGGATAAAGGGCATTTTTTATCACAAAGTATTACTTATTTTACTGCATTTCTTTCTCAATTTTCAAATATAGCTATTGTTGCAGGTGGTGTATATTTAGCTCAAGAAGGTGAAATTACTATGGGAGCTATAATTGCAGCCATGATTTTAAATGGAAGAGTTATTGCGCCCGTTTCTCAACTTGTGGGAATGATTATTAAGTTTGATAAAACAATGCTTTCTTTAAATAACCTTGACGAAATTATGAATATGCCAGTTGAAAAAGAGAATAAGACTTATATTAGTAGACCTAATTTAAGAGGAGATATTCAGCTAAAAGATGTACAATTTGCATATAAAGATCAAAATCATCAAACTTTAAAAGATATTAATATTACTATTAAAGAGGGTGAAAAAGTTGCTATTTTAGGGAAAATAGGCTCAGGTAAATCTACCTTACTAAAGCTTATTATGAATTTATATGAACCAACAAAAGGGTCAGTTTTAATTGATGGTTTAGATACAAGACAAGTTGATCCAACTGATTTAAGGCAAGCAATTGGCTGTGTGCCTCAAGAGCCATTTTTATTTATGGGAACAATTAAGGATAACCTTACTATTGGGGAACAATATGTTTCAGATGAAGAGTTATTAAGAGTTTCTAAAATTGCGGGATTAGATGATTTTTTAGGAAAGCATGAAGCTGGATATGATTTACTAGTTGGTGAGAGGGGAGAGGGCTTAAGTGGTGGAGAGAGACAATCTGTTACACTTGCTAGAGCTTTGATTTCTGATCCTAGTATTATAATGCTTGATGAACCTACAAACTCAATGGATAGACAATCAGAGAAGGCATTTATTAGAAAACTAAAAACAATAATTGAAGATAAAACACTTGTAGTTGTTACTCATAAAACATCTTTATTAGAATTAGTTGATAGAGTTATTATTGTAGAAAATGGACAAGTTGTTGTTGATGGTCCTAAAAGTGAAGTATTTACTACAAAAGCGAGTAGATAATGAAAGAAAATGAAGTAGAAAAAACATCAAAATCAACTGAAGAATTAGAGCATTTAACTATACTTGGAAATGATAAACCTGAACCTATAACTTCTTATGAAAAAGTAGAAGAACAAAGGGTATATAAAGATACTCCTAAAAAAAAGAAAAAAGGTTTATTCTCTGGGATTAAAAAGGTATATGGTTTTGGTGAAGAAGAGGACTTAGAGTTTGTTTACTCTACTTATTCTTTAGCAAATGAAAAACCATCTCTTCGATCAAATATAATAACTTTTTCAATAATAGGTATTTTTGCAGTTTTTTTACTATGGGCTGCATTGGCTGAAATAGATGAACTTGCAAGGGGTAATGGAAAAGTAATACCAACTGATAAAATTCAAACTGTTCAGTCTCTTGATGGGGGAATAATATCTGAAATTTTAGTAAAAGAGGGACAAACAGTAAAAGAAAATGACCCTCTTATGCGAATTGATACTACAAGATTTCAAGCAACTTTAGAAGAGAGTAAACAGGAGTATTTTTCTTTATTAGCATTAAAAGCTAGGCTTGAAATAGAATCTCAATTAGATTTAGACAAAAAAATTCCAAAGTTAGAATTTGATAAAAAAGTATTAAATGACTTTTCAAGATACGATAAAACAGAAAAACTACTTCTTGAAAATAGGGTTAATGAACTAAAATCATCAATAAAAGTTTTAGAAAATCAAGTAAGTCAAAAAAAACAAGAGTTGTTAGAAATTCAAAGTACAATTAGAAAGCTAACTAAAAGTTTAGATTTTATTGAACAACAAAGAAGAACTATTAAAAAACTTGTAGCAAGAGGGGTTAAGTCTAAATTTGATTTATTAGATATTGAAAAAGAGTACAATCAAACAAAGGGTGATTTAGAAACAGCTAGACTTTCAATTTCAAGGTCAAGATATGCCATCTCAGAAGCAAGAAATAGAATTGATGAAAAGATAAATACCTTTAAAGCCGAGGCTTCTAAAGGTTTACAAGAGGCAATAAGTAAAATAAATAGATTTGAAGCTAAGCTTATTGGTGATAAAGATAAGGTTGAGAAAACAATTATCTCTTCTCCTGTTGATGGTATTATTAAGCAATTAAATTTAAATACTATTGGTGGAGTTGTTCAATCAGGTATGGATTTAGTAGAAATAGTACCTTTAAGTGATGCTTTAGTTGTAGAAGCAAAGATTGATCCAAAAGATATTGCATTTATCAATCCTAGTCAAAAAGCTATAATAAAAATTACAGCCTATGATTTTTCTATTTATGGTGGATTGGATGGTAAGATTATAGAAATTTCTGCAGATACGATTCAGGATAAAGACTCTAAAGATGATAAGAGTTATTATCGAGTACTTGTAAAAACTGATAAGAACTATTTAGAAAGAAAAGGTAAAAAACTTCCTATTATTCCAGGAATGGTAGCTTCTGTTGATATAGTAACAGGTAAAAAAACTATACTTGATTTTATTTTAAAACCTATTTTAAAAGTAAAACAAGACTCACTTCATGAGAGATAAAATTATATCTCTCATTATTAAATTCTAAAAAAAACACAAAAATAACTCCAAAAAAACTTTTTAGAGACTTTTTTTATATAGTATATAAGTATATTATAAAAAGGGTCTGAAATGAATTATGATTTATATTTAGAAGATATTTTGGTTTCTGATGAAAGTCAAGAAATCGTAGACTCACAATGGATTCAAGAAAACTCTCAAGTAGTTGATAGCAATACATACAATGTTTATCAAGGTACAGGGCAAAACTCTCTTGTTAAGATATTTATTAATGAAGAAATAGTAGTAGATTTATAAGATAAAAAGTAGAAAGTAAAGGATTAAAAATGAAACTTACGATAAAAACTGGATCACAATTAAAAGAAATTGATTTAAATAAAGACTTGTCATTTAATGTAAACAAAGGGGAGCAATATGTATTCTCTAATGGCTTTACAAATTATGTATTAAATTTTAAAGATGATCAAGAATCAATTCTTTTGATATTTAATGTACAAGGTAAAACTTATCAAGTTGAACTAAATGGAATAGTACCATTTTTACAAGATAATGCTAATAGCGAAAACCCAACAGCAATTATTATCAATAAAAATGTAGATAATAATCAAATCGAAGAAACACTAGATAGTAATGCTTTTAATGGAAGTGAAATTCTAGATAGATTAGAGCAACTAGCTTCTTTGGGCGTTGATACTGAACCTTCTAATAATTTAGCATTAATTTCTGACTTTCAAACATTAATTGAATCTCTTGATGCAGCAGCTGCAGGTCCAGATGCAGGTGAAGCTACTTCAGATGGTTCAACTTTTAATTCAATTTTAAATCCTACTGATGATTCACTACCAGGAATTGCTGAAACTGATAGATGGGTGAACTTATCAGAGTCTATTTCTACTACTCCTGTTGATACAGCACAAGACCCAAATTTACCTGATCTTTCAATTTCTGATGCAGTTGTAAATGAAGATGAAGGTGTAATATCTTTTACAATTAGTTTAAGTGAAGCATCAACTAGTACAGTAATAGTTTCATTAGAGACTCAAGAAGGAACAGCCAAAGAGATTAGTGATTATATTGCCACTTCTGGAGATGTCGTATTCCTACCAGGTGAAACATCTATTACTTTTAATATTCCGGTTATCAATGATAATATATATGAAGTAAGTGAAAATCTATTTTTAAATATAGTTGATGCTACAAATGCTAATATTGTGGATTCACAAGGTGAAGGAACTATTTTAGATACAGATATTCCTACTATTAGTGTTTCAGGAAGTGAAGTAATTGAAGGTGAATATGCTATTTTTGATGTGAGCTTAACAGGCTCTACTTTTGAAGATATTATAGTTTCTTTAGCAACTCAAGATGGAACAGCAACTCAAGATGATTATATTCCAGTAACTGAGATTTTTATAAATGGACAATGGGTAGTAGCTACAACTGCTACAATACCTGCTGGTGAAGATAGTATTCAAGTTAGAGTAAAAACAAATGATGATGTATATAAAGAACCAACAGAAACATTTTCATTAAAAGCTACAGTTATTTCTGGAACAACTACAAATACTATAGCTTCGGGAGTTTCATTTATTTCTGATGAAACAAATCCATATAATCCAAACGATCCAGATACACCAAATGAGAAAGATAATGTAAATGTTAAATTAGTAGGTGTAGATACAGATGTAACTGAAGGTGAGAGTGCAACATATAAAGTAACATTAACAGATGATGCAGGACAACCAGTAGTAACTACAGAAGATTTAACAGTAGACTTTACATATACATATACAACAGCAGAAGGTGAGGATATCACAGAGACTGTAGAAGTAACAATTCCAAAAGGTTCAAGTGAAGCACCAGTAGAAGTTGCCACAAAAGATGATGTATATACAGAAGGAACAGAAGAGTTTGATATTGCATTAAATGCTGTAACAGCAGGAAAAGATCAGTTTGAAAATGTAACTGTAGATGATACAGCAGTAACAACATCAATTACAGATGAGAGCGATCCATATAATCCAAACGATCCAGATACACCAAATGAGAAAGATAATGTAAATGTTAAATTAGTAGGTGTAGATACAGATGTAACTGAAGGTGAGAGTGCAACATATAAAGTAACATTAACAGATGATGCAGGACAACCAGTAGTAACTACAGAAGATTTAACAGTAGACTTTACATATACATATACAACAGCAGAAGGTGAGGATATCACAGAGACTGTAGAAGTAACAATTCCAAAAGGTTCAAGTGAAGCACCAGTAGAAGTTGCCACAAAAGATGATGTATATACAGAAGGAACAGAAGAGTTTGATATTGCATTAAATGCTGTAACAGCAGGAAAAGATCAGTTTGAAAATGTAACTGTAGATGATACAGCAGTAACAACATCAATTACAGATGAGAGCGATCCATATAATCCAAACGATCCAGATACACCAAATGAGAAAGATAATGTAAATGTTAAATTAGTAGGTGTAGATACAGATGTAACTGAAGGTGAGAGTGCAACATATAAAGTAACATTAACAGATGATGCAGGACAACCAGTAGTAACTACAGAAGATTTAACAGTAGACTTTACATATACATATACAACAGCAGAAGGTGAGGATATCACAGAGACTGTAGAAGTAACAATTCCAAAAGGTTCAAGTGAAGCACCAGTAGAAGTTGCCACAAAAGATGATGTATATACAGAAGGAACAGAAGAGTTTGATATTGCATTAAATGCTGTAACAGCAGGAAAAGATCAGTTTGAAAATGTAACTGTAGATGATACAGCAGTAACAACATCAATTACAGATGAGAGCGATCCATATAATCCAAACGATCCAGATACACCAAATGAGAAAGATAATGTAAATGTTAAATTAGTAGGTGTAGATACAGATGTAACTGAAGGTGAGAGTGCAACATATAAAGTAACATTAACAGATGATGCAGGACAACCAGTAGTAACTACAGAAGATTTAACAGTAGACTTTACATATACATATACAACAGCAGAAGGTGAGGATATCACAGAGACTGTAGAAGTAACAATTCCAAAAGGTTCAAGTGAAGCACCAGTAGAAGTTGCCACAAAAGATGATGTATATACAGAAGGAACAGAAGAGTTTGATATTGCATTAAATGCTGTAACAGCAGGAAAAGATCAGTTTGAAAATGTAACTGTAGATGATACAGCAGTAACAACATCAATTACAGATGAGAGCGATCCATATAATCCAAACGATCCAGATACACCAAATGAGAAAGATAATGTAAATGTTAAATTAGTAGGTGTAGATACAGATGTAACTGAAGGTGAGAGTGCAACATATAAAGTAACATTAACAGATGATGCAGGACAACCAGTAGTAACTACAGAAGATTTAACAGTAGACTTTACATATACATATACAACAGCAGAAGGTGAGGATATCACAGAGACTGTAGAAGTAACAATTCCAAAAGGTTCAAGTGAAGCACCAGTAGAAGTTGCCACAAAAGATGATGTATATACAGAAGGAACAGAAGAGTTTGATATTGCATTAAATGCTGTAACAGCAGGAAAAGATCAGTTTGAAAATGTAACTGTAGATGATACAGCAGTAACAACATCAATTACAGATGAGAGCGATCCATATAATCCAAACGATCCAGATACACCAAATGAGAAAGATAATGTAAATGTTAAATTAGTAGGTGTAGATACAGATGTAACTGAAGGTGAGAGTGCAACATATAAAGTAACATTAACAGATGATGCAGGACAACCAGTAGTAACTACAGAAGATTTAACAGTAGACTTTACATATACATATACAACAGCAGAAGGTGAGGATATCACAGAGACTGTAGAAGTAACAATTCCAAAAGGTTCAAGTGAAGCACCAGTAGAAGTTGCCACAAAAGATGATGTATATACAGAAGGAACAGAAGAGTTTGATATTGCATTAAATGCTGTAACAGCAGGAAAAGATCAGTTTGAAAATGTAACTGTAGATGATACAGCAGTAACAACATCAATTACAGATGAGAGCGATCCATATAATCCAAACGATCCAGATACACCAAATGAGAAAGATAATGTAAATGTTAAATTAGTAGGTGTAGATACAGATGTAACTGAAGGTGAGAGTGCAACATATAAAGTAACATTAACAGATGATGCAGGACAACCAGTAGTAACTACAGAAGATTTAACAGTAGACTTTACATATACATATACAACAGCAGAAGGTGAGGATATCACAGAGACTGTAGAAGTAACAATTCCAAAAGGTTCAAGTGAAGCACCAGTAGAAGTTGCCACAAAAGATGATGTATATACAGAAGGAACAGAAGAGTTTGATATTGCATTAAATGCTGTAACAGCAGGAAAAGATCAGTTTGAAAATGTAACTGTAGATGATACAGCAGTAACAACATCAATTACAGATGAGAGCGATCCATATAATCCAAACGATCCAGATACACCAAATGAGAAAGATAATGTAAATGTTAAATTAGTAGGTGTAGATACAGATGTAACTGAAGGTGAGAGTGCAACATATAAAGTAACATTAACAGATGATGCAGGACAACCAGTAGTAACTACAGAAGATTTAACAGTAGACTTTACATATACATATACAACAGCAGAAGGTGAGGATATCACAGAGACTGTAGAAGTAACAATTCCAAAAGGTTCAAGTGAAGCACCAGTAGAAGTTGCCACAAAAGATGATGTATATACAGAAGGAACAGAAGAGTTTGATATTGCATTAAATGCTGTAACAGCAGGAAAAGATCAGTTTGAAAATGTAACTGTAGATGATACAGCAGTAACAACATCAATTACAGATGAGAGCGATCCATATAATCCAAACGATCCAGATACACCAAATGAGAAAGATAATGTAAATGTTAAATTAGTAGGTGTAGATACAGATGTAACTGAAGGTGAGAGTGCAACATATAAAGTAACATTAACAGATGATGCAGGACAACCAGTAGTAACTACAGAAGATTTAACAGTAGACTTTACATATACATATACAACAGCAGAAGGTGAGGATATCACAGAGACTGTAGAAGTAACAATTCCAAAAGGTTCAAGTGAAGCACCAGTAGAAGTTGCCACAAAAGATGATGTATATACAGAAGGAACAGAAGAGTTTGATATTGCATTAAATGCTGTAACAGCAGGAAAAGATCAGTTTGAAAATGTAACTGTAGATGATACAGCAGTAACAACATCAATTACAGATGAGAGCGATCCATATAATCCAAACGATCCAGATACACCAAATGAGAAAGATAATGTAAATGTTAAATTAGTAGGTGTAGATACAGATGTAACTGAAGGTGAGAGTGCAACATATAAAGTAACATTAACAGATGATGCAGGACAACCAGTAGTAACTACAGAAGATTTAACAGTAGACTTTACATATACATATACAACAGCAGAAGGTGAGGATATCACAGAGACTGTAGAAGTAACAATTCCAAAAGGTTCAAGTGAAGCACCAGTAGAAGTTGCCACAAAAGATGATGTATATACAGAAGGAACAGAAGAGTTTGATATTGCATTAAATGCTGTAACAGCAGGAAAAGATCAGTTTGAAAATGTAACTGTAGATGATACAGCAGTAACAACATCAATTACAGATGAGAGCGATCCATATAATCCAAACGATCCAGATACACCAAATGAGAAAGATAATGTAAATGTTAAATTAGTAGGTGTAGATACAGATGTAACTGAAGGTGAGAGTGCAACATATAAAGTAACATTAACAGATGATGCAGGACAACCAGTAGTAACTACAGAAGATTTAACAGTAGACTTTACATATACATATACAACAGCAGAAGGTGAGGATATCACAGAGACTGTAGAAGTAACAATTCCAAAAGGTTCAAGTGAAGCACCAGTAGAAGTTGCCACAAAAGATGATGTATATACAGAAGGAACAGAAGAGTTTGATATTGCATTAAATGCTGTAACAGCAGGAAAAGATCAGTTTGAAAATGTAACTGTAGATGATACAGCAGTAACAACATCAATTACAGATGAGAGCGATCCATATAATCCAAACGATCCAGATACACCAAATGAGAAAGATAATGTAAATGTTAAATTAGTAGGTGTAGATACAGATGTAACTGAAGGTGAGAGTGCAACATATAAAGTAACATTAACAGATGATGCAGGACAACCAGTAGTAACTACAGAAGATTTAACAGTAGACTTTACATATACATATACAACAGCAGAAGGTGAGGATATCACAGAGACTGTAGAAGTAACAATTCCAAAAGGTTCAAGTGAAGCACCAGTAGAAGTTGCCACAAAAGATGATGTATATACAGAAGGAACAGAAGAGTTTGATATTGCATTAAATGCTGTAACAGCAGGAAAAGATCAGTTTGAAAATGTAACTGTAGATGATACAGCAGTAACAACATCAATTACAGATGAGAGCGATCCATATAATCCAAACGATCCAGATACACCAAATGAGAAAGATAATGTAAATGTTAAATTAGTAGGTGTAGATACAGATGTAACTGAAGGTGAGAGTGCAACATATAAAGTAACATTAACAGATGATGCAGGACAACCAGTAGTAACTACAGAAGATTTAACAGTAGACTTTACATATACATATACAACAGCAGAAGGTGAGGATATCACAGAGACTGTAGAAGTAACAATTCCAAAAGGTTCAAGTGAAGCACCAGTAGAAGTTGCCACAAAAGATGATGTATATACAGAAGGAACAGAAGAGTTTGATATTGCATTAAATGCTGTAACAGCAGGAAAAGATCAGTTTGAAAATGTAACTGTAGATGATACAGCAGTAACAACATCAATTACAGATGAGAGCGATCCATATAATCCAAACGATCCAGATACACCAAATGAGAAAGATAATGTAAATGTTAAATTAGTAGGTGTAGATACAGATGTAACTGAAGGTGAGAGTGCAACATATAAAGTAACATTAACAGATGATGCAGGACAACCAGTAGTAACTACAGAAGATTTAACAGTAGACTTTACATATACATATACAACAGCAGAAGGTGAGGATATCACAGAGACTGTAGAAGTAACAATTCCAAAAGGTTCAAGTGAAGCACCAGTAGAAGTTGCCACAAAAGATGATGTATATACAGAAGGAACAGAAGAGTTTGATATTGCATTAAATGCTGTAACAGCAGGAAAAGATCAGTTTGAAAATGTAACTGTAGATGATACAGCAGTAACAACATCAATTACAGATGAGAGCGATCCATATAATCCAAACGATCCAGATACACCAAATGAGAAAGATAATGTAAATGTTAAATTAGTAGGTGTAGATACAGATGTAACTGAAGGTGAGAGTGCAACATATAAAGTAACATTAACAGATGATGCAGGACAACCAGTAGTAACTACAGAAGATTTAACAGTAGACTTTACATATACATATACAACAGCAGAAGGTGAGGATATCACAGAGACTGTAGAAGTAACAATTCCAAAAGGTTCAAGTGAAGCACCAGTAGAAGTTGCCACAAAAGATGATGTATATACAGAAGGAACAGAAGAGTTTGATATTGCATTAAATGCTGTAACAGCAGGAAAAGATCAGTTTGAAAATGTAACTGTAGATGATACAGCAGTAACAACATCAATTACAGATGAGAGCGATCCATATAATCCAAACGATCCAGATACACCAAATGAGAAAGATAATGTAAATGTTAAATTAGTAGGTGTAGATACAGATGTAACTGAAGGTGAGAGTGCAACATATAAAGTAACATTAACAGATGATGCAGGACAACCAGTAGTAACTACAGAAGATTTAACAGTAGACTTTACATATACATATACAACAGCAGAAGGTGAGGATATCACAGAGACTGTAGAAGTAACAATTCCAAAAGGTTCAAGTGAAGCACCAGTAGAAGTTGCCACAAAAGATGATGTATATACAGAAGGAACAGAAGAGTTTGATATTGCATTAAATGCTGTAACAGCAGGAAAAGATCAGTTTGAAAATGTAACTGTAGATGATACAGCAGTAACAACATCAATTACAGATGAGAGCGATCCATATAATCCAAACGATCCAGATACACCAAATGAGAAAGATAATGTAAATGTTAAATTAGTAGGTGTAGATACAGATGTAACTGAAGGTGAGAGTGCAACATATAAAGTAACATTAACAGATGATGCAGGACAACCAGTAGTAACTACAGAAGATTTAACAGTAGACTTTACATATACATATACAACAGCAGAAGGTGAGGATATCACAGAGACTGTAGAAGTAACAATTCCAAAAGGTTCAAGTGAAGCACCAGTAGAAGTTGCCACAAAAGATGATGTATATACAGAAGGAACAGAAGAGTTTGATATTGCATTAAATGCTGTAACAGCAGGAAAAGATCAGTTTGAAAATGTAACTGTAGATGATACAGCAGTAACAACATCAATTACAGATGAGAGCGATCCATATAATCCAAACGATCCAGATACACCAAATGAGAAAGATAATGTAAATGTTAAATTAGTAGGTGTAGATACAGATGTAACTGAAGGTGAGAGTGCAACATATAAAGTAACATTAACAGATGATGCAGGACAACCAGTAGTAACTACAGAAGATTTAACAGTAGACTTTACATATACATATACAACAGCAGAAGGTGAGGATATCACAGAGACTGTAGAAGTAACAATTCCAAAAGGTTCAAGTGAAGCACCAGTAGAAGTTGCCACAAAAGATGATGTATATACAGAAGGAACAGAAGAGTTTGATATTGCATTAAATGCTGTAACAGCAGGAAAAGATCAGTTTGAAAATGTAACTGTAGATGATACAGCAGTAACAACATCAATTACAGATGAGAGCGATCCATATAATCCAAACGATCCAGATACACCAAATGAGAAAGATAATGTAAATGTTAAATTAGTAGGTGTAGATACAGATGTAACTGAAGGTGAGAGTGCAACATATAAAGTAACATTAACAGATGATGCAGGACAACCAGTAGTAACTACAGAAGATTTAACAGTAGACTTTACATATACATATACAACAGCAGAAGGTGAGGATATCACAGAGACTGTAGAAGTAACAATTCCAAAAGGTTCAAGTGAAGCACCAGTAGAAGTTGCCACAAAAGATGATGTATATACAGAAGGAACAGAAGAGTTTGATATTGCATTAAATGCTGTAACAGCAGGAAAAGATCAGTTTGAAAATGTAACTGTAGATGATACAGCAGTAACAACATCAATTACAGATGAGAGCGATCCATATAATCCAAACGATCCAGATACACCAAATGAGAAAGATAATGTAAATGTTAAATTAGTAGGTGTAGATACAGATGTAACTGAAGGTGAGAGTGCAACATATAAAGTAACATTAACAGATGATGCAGGACAACCAGTAGTAACTACAGAAGATTTAACAGTAGACTTTACATATACATATACAACAGCAGAAGGTGAGGATATCACAGAGACTGTAGAAGTAACAATTCCAAAAGGTTCAAGTGAAGCACCAGTAGAAGTTGCCACAAAAGATGATGTATATACAGAAGGAACAGAAGAGTTTGATATTGCATTAAATGCTGTAACAGCAGGAAAAGATCAGTTTGAAAATGTAACTGTAGATGATACAGCAGTAACAACATCAATTACAGATGAGAGCGATCCATATAATCCAAACGATCCAGATACACCAAATGAGAAAGATAATGTAAATGTTAAATTAGTAGGTGTAGATACAGATGTAACTGAAGGTGAGAGTGCAACATATAAAGTAACATTAACAGATGATGCAGGACAACCAGTAGTAACTACAGAAGATTTAACAGTAGACTTTACATATACATATACAACAGCAGAAGGTGAGGATATCACAGAGACTGTAGAAGTAACAATTCCAAAAGGTTCAAGTGAAGCACCAGTAGAAGTTGCCACAAAAGATGATGTATATACAGAAGGAACAGAAGAGTTTGATATTGCATTAAATGCTGTAACAGCAGGAAAAGATCAGTTTGAAAATGTAACTGTAGATGATACAGCAGTAACAACATCAATTACAGATGAGAGCGATCCATATAATCCAAACGATCCAGATACACCAAATGAGAAAGATAATGTAAATGTTAAATTAGTAGGTGTAGATACAGATGTAACTGAAGGTGAGAGTGCAACATATAAAGTAACATTAACAGATGATGCAGGACAACCAGTAGTAACTACAGAAGATTTAACAGTAGACTTTACATATACATATACAACAGCAGAAGGTGAGGATATCACAGAGACTGTAGAAGTAACAATTCCAAAAGGTTCAAGTGAAGCACCAGTAGAAGTTGCCACAAAAGATGATGTATATACAGAAGGAACAGAAGAGTTTGATATTGCATTAAATGCTGTAACAGCAGGAAAAGATCAGTTTGAAAATGTAACTGTAGATGATACAGCAGTAACAACATCAATTACAGATGAGAGCGATCCATATAATCCAAACGATCCAGATACACCAAATGAGAAAGATAATGTAAATGTTAAATTAGTAGGTGTAGATACAGATGTAACTGAAGGTGAGAGT
Source organism: Arcobacter roscoffensis (assembly GCF_024267655.1). Classification (NCBI taxonomy): domain Bacteria; kingdom Pseudomonadati; phylum Campylobacterota; class Epsilonproteobacteria; order Campylobacterales; family Arcobacteraceae; genus Arcobacter; species Arcobacter roscoffensis. The sequence continues at coordinate 2,911,539 of NZ_CP100595.1, read as the reverse complement.
GCAACATATAAAGTAACATTAACAGATGATGCAGGACAACCAGTAGTAACTACAGAAGATTTAACAGTAGACTTTACATATACATATACAACAGCAGAAGGTGAGGATATCACAGAGACTGTAGAAGTAACAATTCCAAAAGGTTCAAGTGAAGCACCAGTAGAAGTTGCCACAAAAGATGATGTATATACAGAAGGAACAGAAGAGTTTGATATTGCATTAAATGCTGTAACAGCAGGAAAAGATCAGTTTGAAAATGTAACTGTAGATGATACAGCAGTAACAACATCAATTACAGATGAGAGCGATCCATATAATCCAAACGATCCAGATACACCAAATGAGAAAGATAATGTAAATGTTAAATTAGTAGGTGTAGATACAGATGTAACTGAAGGTGAGAGTGCAACATATAAAGTAACATTAACAGATGATGCAGGACAACCAGTAGTAACTACAGAAGATTTAACAGTAGACTTTACATATACATATACAACAGCAGAAGGTGAGGATATCACAGAGACTGTAGAAGTAACAATTCCAAAAGGTTCAAGTGAAGCACCAGTAGAAGTTGCCACAAAAGATGATGTATATACAGAAGGAACAGAAGAGTTTGATATTGCATTAAATGCTGTAACAGCAGGAAAAGATCAGTTTGAAAATGTAACTGTAGATGATACAGCAGTAACAACATCAATTACAGATGAGAGCGATCCATATAATCCAAACGATCCAGATACACCAAATGAGAAAGATAATGTAAATGTTAAATTAGTAGGTGTAGATACAGATGTAACTGAAGGTGAGAGTGCAACATATAAAGTAACATTAACAGATGATGCAGGACAACCAGTAGTAACTACAGAAGATTTAACAGTAGACTTTACATATACATATACAACAGCAGAAGGTGAGGATATCACAGAGACTGTAGAAGTAACAATTCCAAAAGGTTCAAGTGAAGCACCAGTAGAAGTTGCCACAAAAGATGATGTATATACAGAAGGAACAGAAGAGTTTGATATTGCATTAAATGCTGTAACAGCAGGAAAAGATCAGTTTGAAAATGTAACTGTAGATGATACAGCAGTAACAACATCAATTACAGATGAGAGCGATCCATATAATCCAAACGATCCAGATACACCAAATGAGAAAGATAATGTAAATGTTAAATTAGTAGGTGTAGATACAGATGTAACTGAAGGTGAGAGTGCAACATATAAAGTAACATTAACAGATGATGCAGGACAACCAGTAGTAACTACAGAAGATTTAACAGTAGACTTTACATATACATATACAACAGCAGAAGGTGAGGATATCACAGAGACTGTAGAAGTAACAATTCCAAAAGGTTCAAGTGAAGCACCAGTAGAAGTTGCCACAAAAGATGATGTATATACAGAAGGAACAGAAGAGTTTGATATTGCATTAAATGCTGTAACAGCAGGAAAAGATCAGTTTGAAAATGTAACTGTAGATGATACAGCAGTAACAACATCAATTACAGATGAGAGCGATCCATATAATCCAAAACGATCCAGATACACCAAATGAGAAAGATAATGTAAATGTTAAATTAGTAGGTGTAGATACAGATGTAACTGAAGGTGAGAGTGCAACATATAAAGTAACATTAACAGATGATGCAGGACAACCAGTAGTAACTACAGAAGATTTAACAGTAGACTTTACATATACATATACAACAGCAGAAGGTGAGGATATCACAGAGGACTGTAGAAGTAAACAATTCCAAAAGGTTCAAGTGAAGCACCAGTAGAAGTTGCCACAAAAGATGATGTATATACAGAAGGAACAGAAGAGTTTGATATTGCATTAAATGCTGTAACAGCAGGAAAAGATCAGTTTGAAAATGTAACTGTAGATGATACAGCAGTAACAACATCAATTACAGATGAGAGCGATCCATATAATCCAAAACGATCCAGATACACCAAATGAGAAAGATAATGTAAATGTTAAATTAGTAGGTGTAGATACAGATGTAACTGGAAGGTGAGAGTGCAACATATAAAGTAACATTAACAGATGATGCAGGACAACCAGTAGTAACTACAGAAGATTTAACAGTAGACTTTACATATACATATACAACAGCAGAAGGTGAGGATATCACAGAGACTGTAGAAGTAACAATTCCAAAAGGTTCAAGTGAAGCACCAGTAGAAGTTGCCACAAAAGATGATGTATATACAGAAGGAACAGAAGAGTTTGATATTGCATTAAATGCTGTAACAGCAGGAAAAGATCAGTTTGAAAATGTAACTGTAGATGATACAGCAGTAACAACATCAATTACAGATGAGAGCGATCCATATAATCCAAACGATCCAGATACACCAAATGAGAAAGATAATGTAAATGTTAAATTAGTAGGTGTAGATACAGATGTAACTGAAGTGAGAGTGCAACATATAAAGTAACATTAACAGATGATGCAGGACAACCAGTAGTAACTACAGAAGATTTAACAGTAGACTTTACATATACATATACAACAGCAGAAGGTGAGGATATCACAGAGACTGTAGAAGTAACAATTCCAAAAGGTTCAAGTGAAGCACCAGTAGAAGTTGCCACAAAAGATGATGTATATACAGAAGGAACAGAAGAGTTTGATATTGCATTAAATGCTGTAACAGCAGGAAAAGATCAGTTTGAAAATGTAACTGTAGATGATACAGCAGTAACAACATCAATTACAGATGAGAGCGATCCATATAATCCAAACGATCCAGATACACCAAATGAGAAAGATAATGTAAATGTTAAATTAGTAGGTGTAGATACAGATGTAACTGAAGTGAGAGTGCAACATATAAAGTAACATTAACAGATGATGCAGGACAACCAGTAGTAACTACAGAAGATTTAACAGTAGACTTTACATATACATATACAACAGCAGAAGGTGAGGATATCACAGAGACTGTAGAAGTAAACAATTCCAAAAGGTTCAAGTGAAGCACCAGTAGAAGTTGCCACAAAAGATGATGTATATACAGAAGGAACAGAAGAGTTTGATATTGCATTAAATGCTGTAACAGCAGGAAAAGATCAGTTTGAAAATGTAACTGTAGATGATACAGCAGTAACAACATCAATTACAGATGAGAGCGATCCATATAATCCAAACGATCCAGATACACCAAATGAGAAAGATAATGTAAATGTTAAATTAGTAGGTGTAGATACAGATGTAACTGAAGGTGAGAGTGCAACATATAAAGTAACATTAACAGATGATGCAGGGACAACCCAGTAGTAACTACAGAAGATTTAACAGTAGACTTTACATATACATATACAACAGCAGAAGGTGAGGATATCACAGAGACTGTAGAAGTAACAATTCCAAAAGGTTCAAGTGAAGCACCAGTAGAAGTTGCCACAAAAGATGATGTATATACAGAAGGAACAGAAGAGTTTGATATTGCATTAAATGCTGTAACAGCAGGAAAAGATCAGTTTGAAAATGTAACTGTAGATGATACAGCAGTAACAACATCAATTACAGATAATGATAGCTTATACATGTCAATTGATCCAACTCAAGTTGATGAAGATGCACTAGTGGGAACTTCGGATCAAGATTCATATGATCCAGATATTAAAGAGTTTACAGGAAATTTAGGTCTAAATACTAAGTTGGATGTAGATTTAGCATTCTCAGGAGGACAAGATACAACTTTAACATCTAAAGGTGAAAGTATTTCATTAAGATACTCTTCTAATAATGAAGTGATTAAAGGTCTTTCAGCAGATGGAAGAGAAATATTTGAAGTTTCATTAAATGAAGATAAGGGTACTTACACATTTAAATTAAAAGATGTAGTTGATCATCCTGATTTCACATCTGAGGATTTAATTAGTGATTTAAGTTTTAGTGTTATTGCTAAAACACAGTTAGGACATGTTGCAGTAGCAGATATTAATATAGACATCGCAGATGATATTCCAACAGCTAGTTGTACTATAATTGATGCTGACTCACAATATAAAGAAACAGATACTAACTTAGTTATTGCGATAGATAACTCTGGAAGTATGGGTAGTGGTTTAGGAAGTAAGATGCAACTTGCAATTCAAGCAGCCATTAAACTTATAGAAAAATATGAAAATATGGGTGATGTAAATGTTAAGATTGTTTCATTTAATACAGATGCATCTGCTTCACAATGGTATACAAGTTCAACAGATGCTAAAAATGCTCTTTCAGCTTTAACTTCTGGTGGATATACAAATTATGAAGATACATTAAGAGATACAATGGATACTTATGATACTTCATCTGATCCAAAACCATCATCTGATCAAGAAATCTTCTATATGCTTTCTGATGGAAATGCAACAGCAGGTGATGCAAATGGTTCAGATAACATTTCTGGTCTAATCCCTGAGTGGAAAGCGTTTGCAGAAGCAAACTTTGATGATGTATACTCTATAGGTATAGGAACAAATGTTGATCTAGATGGAAACTATAGAGGTAGTTTAGATCAAATTGCAGATGTTGCAAATGGACATGATACATTTGTAGTTAGAAATGTAAATGACTTAACAGATGAGATGTTAGCAACTATAGTAAATATTAATGGTGTATTAGTTATCAATAGCGGTGGAAATAAACTAGACTTTAGTTTTGGTGCAGATGGACCAGCAGATGAAAATGGACCTAAACTTGATGGTGGAAAACTTTCATTTACTTGGGGAGACGGTGATTTAAGTGATGGAACTGGTGTTATTGTTAATAATAACGATGGAACAGGTCCAGACCTAGAATGGCTTGTTTACAATAATGGTAAAGTTTTATTAGGAAAAGATGCTAACACAGGTGAAATTTTAGTAAAACTTGAAGCAAACAATGTAAATAATGACAATCCAACATATGAAGTAACACAATTTGTTCCAAATACAGGTATTGATAAACTTGAAGTTCCATTCCATGTAGTAGATGGAGATGGTGATGGTGCAACAGGATGTTTAAATATTGATATTGATGCAAATTTCCAAGCCTTTATTAAATTAACTGGTGATTCATCTATTACAGAAGCAGACGGTGCGCAGTTAGTTCATAATTTAGAGTTAGTAGATCAAAATGGTGCCCCAATTAATTTAAGAGCAGGACAAAAAGTAACTGTAGAATTAGAATACACAAATGATTCAACTAACAATGAAGACTTTACAGCACCAAAAATTGTGCAAGTTGAAATAGTTGGTACGATTGATGGTGTTAATAGTGTACAAGTTATTAATGAAGTAGTAAACGACTTATTTAAAGAAGGAACTGAGTCTTATACTCTTAGTGTAAAATCTGTTAATACGAATGTAAATGGTTTAGGTAATATTGGAATTGACACAACAGATAATAGTGTAACAGGAACAATAGTAGATAATACTGATGTTGTAACTGCAAGTATTACGGGAGACTCATCAGTAAATGAAGGTGAAAAATCTTCTTACAAAGTTGAGTTAAAAGATGAAAATGACAATCCAGTAATTGCAAAAGAAGACATGGTAGTAACTTTAGAGTACACATATGTAGATACAACTACAAATGAAGATATTACTGAAATTGCTACAGTTATAATACCAAAGGATTCAAGTAGTGTTGAGTTTGATATTCAAACTATTGCTGATACTTTATTTGAAGGAAATGAAGTATTTAAAGTAAGTATCTTATCTATTAGTAATACAGAAGATTATGAACAGTTTGATATTGACAATACTCCTGTAACTACTGAAATTACTGATGATGAGTCATTTGTAATGAATATAGATAGAGCATTAGTTGATGAAGATGCACTTGTAAATACTTCTGATAATGATGGATATAGCACTGTTAAAACATTTACAGGCTCATATAGTTTCAATACAAATCTTGATGTTGATGTTGCATTTAAAGCTGGGCAAACAACAAACTTAACATCTAAAGGCGAAGCTATAACTCTTGAGTTATCAGCCAATAAAAACGCATTAGTTGGAAAATCAGGAACAAGAGAAATCTTTGAGATTATATTAGATGAAGCAAATAATGAATATACAGTTATGCTAAAAGATGTAATTGATCATGGAGATATTACAAGTGAAGATTTAGAAACTTTATCTGTTTTACTTGAAGGAACAACTGTAGCTGGAAATGTTGAAGCTACTTTAAATATTGATATTGCAGATGATATTGTAACTGTTGATAATACAAATGCAGAAACTGTAAGTATTGATAATGCACAGTTTACAAATATGATTATAAATGGAAGTTTTGAAAATGTTACAGGATTTAAAACTTCTGGAAGTGATGCGTTTGTAGAAAACAAAGATTTATCAAGTGGTTCATGGATTGGTCTTCAAGCTATGGAAGGTTGGGAGTTATTAAGTAAATCATCTATGTGGATGGAACCACATGAACAAGCTCATGCAAGTGTTGGAGCTGATGATGGTGAAAATTATATGGATTTAGGTGAAACAAACTCTAATGATTCTGATATAGAAAATACTCATATTGGGCAAATTATAAGTGGTGCTCAAGATGGAGTAACTTATGATTTAAGTTTCGCATTTAGAGACAAAGCCTTCACTCAAGCAAATGAAGCTGATTCAGGAAAAATGCAAGTTATTTGGAATGGTGAAGTTATCGCAACTGTTGATGGTGATAATAGTTCTTGGCAAACTATGAACCTTCAAGTTGAAGGAGGGTCAGGTGATGGTTCTAATAGATTAGAGTTTAAAGAAATAGGTGAAGGTAATGATAACTGGGGTATGGCATTAGATGATATTCAAATGACAGCAAGTTCTATAACACATACTGGAAGCTTATCTGATAACTCTGGATTAGATGTAAACTTTGGAGCAGATGGAAAAGGTTCATATGAATTAGATTCTAAAGCAGGATGGACTTTAAGCACTGATAAATCAACTTTAACAAAAGATGATGGTTCATTAATAGTTAGAATGAATAGTTCAAATGGTGAGTATTCTGTTGAACAATTAAAACCAACTACACTTGGAGATATTTCAGTTCCTGTAAAAGTTACAGATGGTGATGGTGATAGTGCAACTACTAATATTCAAGTATCTGTAGAGAATAAAACACCTGAATTACCAGATTCTATTATTGTAAAATTAGTTGAAAATGATAGTGTTGTTGAGGGAGATACATTAGCTCATAGAGTTGAACTATATGATCAAAATGGAAATCCAGTAGCTGTTCCAGCTGGAGGATATGTTGAAGTAAGATTAACTTATACTCCTACTAATCCAAATGGAGCAACAGAAAATGTAGATTATAGCTCTCAAAATACAGTTAGAATTTATGGTGGAACAAGTGGAACATATATCTTTAATAAAACTATAGATGATACAATTTATGAAGGAAATGAATCTTATGAATTAAGTATAGATTCTGTAACTTCAAATATCATTGATTCAAATATTATTAGTGTAGATACTAATGCAAATAGTGTTACTGGTGAGATTGTAGAAAATGATGCTGCAAATATTGGACCAGATGCAGTTGATGATACAAAATCATTAAGTGAGAATTCAGCAATTAATATTAATGTTCTGAATAATGATACTGATCCAGATAATGATACATTAACAGTAACATCAGTTACTCAACCTACAAATGGAACAGTTTCTATAAATAGTGATGGTACAATTAAGTATACACCTAATTCTGAGTATATTGGAAATGATAGCTTTACATATACTATTAGTGATGGTAATGGAGGAACTGATACAGCAACAGTTACTCTTACAGTAAATAAAGTTGATGAAGCACCTGTTGTTACAAATGGTTATGCTGTAGTTTCAGAAGAAGCATTAACTGCTGGAATTAAAGATGCTCAAGGGAACCCTGATAGTACAAATTCAAAAGTTTATTTAGGAAAAGTTTCTGTAAGTGATGCAAATATTGAAGATAGTTTAAGTGTTACATTAAGAGCTCCAGCTGAAATATTAAGAGCTACAAATGGTCAAGCTATTACTTGGAGTGGTCAAGGTACAAATACTTTAGTTGGTAAAGTAGGAACTCAAGATGTTCTAAAAGTTACTATTGATGATAGTGGTAATTATAAAGTAGAGTTATTTGATAACGTTGAACATCCTGTACAAAATGTTGAAGATGTGTTGTCTCTAAACTTTAAAGTTGATGTAAGTGATGGTAAGTTTACATCTACTGGAAACTTAAGAGTTGATATTGAAGATGATTCAGGTGTTGCTAATAAATCAGAAGAAACTATAGTCGTTGAGAAAGATACTGTATTTATTAAAAATTTAGAAGCAGGGTTTGTAAATTCGAAATTTAATAATGGAACATATCAAACTTTAGAACAAAATACGGATTCAGATGCTTATAAAGATTCGATCTATTGGGGAACACCATATAGAAGTTATAATACAAATTATGGTAAAAGTTCAGGGTATATTTTAGAAGATAATTCAATGTTTACATCTAGTACAGGTTCACAAGTGGATACAAATGGTATTTTTAAACTTGCAGACTTTACTCATGAAAATTGGCCAACGTATGCAAATTCATCGAACTTAGATAAAACAACAATGACTATGAATATGGATGTAATGATAAATGGAAAACTAGTTCCTGTTAGTTTTAATATTTTACTTGATCATACTGAAACGCCAAATAGTGGTGCTGACCCAAGAGATTATATAACTTTACCTGATAGCGATATTCATGTAAATGTTGATGGGAAAGATTTTGCCTTTACAGTTGAAGGATTTAGAAACTCAAATGGACAATATGTAAAAACAATATATACAGATGAAGCAGCAAGTAATAAGTTTGAAATTTTTGCAAGTATTAAACCTGCTACTGAACTTCCAGAAGTATCAGGAAGTATAAACTACGCAGCAGGTGCAGATGGATTAGAATCAATTACTTGGGGAGATTTAACAAGTCAATATGGAACAATGACTGTAGATGCAAATGGTAACTATAGATTTGTAGTAAATCAGCATACAAAAGATAATATTGCTGCTAATCAAAATATAGTTGAGGAGTTTACATATACTATTACTGATAAAGATGGAGATACTTCAACAAGTACAGTTAAAATAAATATCAGTGGAACACAATCATCTAATGCTATTCCTGATGCAGTAGATGATAGAGTTGCAGTATGGGAAAATATAGCAACAAATATTAATGTATTAGCAAATGATACTGATGCAGATGGTGATACATTAAGAATTACAAATGTTGACTCAAATGTAATGCTAAATGGAAAAATAGTAGGAACAGCAGAAATTGTAACAGTAAATGGAGTTGATAAAGTAAGATTTACTCCAAATGAAAACTTTGATTTAACAAAAGGTGAAAGAGACACAATAGAAATCAATTACCAAATTACAGATGGAAATGGTGGATATGATAGTGCAACAGCTTTAGTTGATGTAGTTGGTATTGATGATGAAGCAGATTCTCCAAATCTTGCAATGGAAGTTTGTTATGTAGAGACTATTAAATATGGTTCAGGTTCATCAGGATACTATGTAATGGGAACTTATAGTAGTGATGGATCTTGGTACGGTGACGATGGATATAGAAGTGGTAGTTATTCGTATGGTGATGATAGTTATGGTGGAGGATATTTCGCATGGGGTGGAAACACTGGCTATTGTTATAATACATATAAATATAAAATATCAGTTGAGAGTTCATTAAATGATAATGATGGAAGTGAAACACTTTCAAAAGTAACATTGTCAAGCATTCCAAATGGAATGAACCTTTATGTAAATAATGTTCAAATTCATCCAAATGTAGATGGAACATATACAGTTCCAAATAATGCAGATGTTTATGGACTTATAAATAGAGTTCCATCAACTTATGAGTTTAACTCTATTAGAGCATCGGTTACAGCACATGAGTCAAACGATGGAGTTTATAGAGGTTCTATTGATGGTGAAGAGGCAACAATTACTGTAGATAAATTTGGTAATAAAACAGCACAATTAATTGATGGTGTTGTTGAAGGTGTTGAGTACGAAACTAGCTCAGGAGTAAAAGGTATCACTGATAAAGATGGTAACTTTAGTTATAAAGAGGGTGATTCTATTACCTTTAAAATTGGTGGGGTTATCTTAGGTGTGGCAACTGCCCAAGATGTGGCAAGTGGAAAAACTTTCTTACAAGATATTGCAGATGTTGAAAGAACTGATTTAAATGATGAATATTTAGAAAACTTAGCAACATTCTTACAGTCTTTAGATATAAATGCAGATGCATATGATGGTATTGTAATTTCACAAGAAATTAGAGCTGCTTTAGAGGGTGTTTCTATTGATTTAAGAACAGCTTCAGAAGAGGAAGTAAAAACTTTAGTTGAGTCACTTGGTAAAGAGTATATAAGCGAAGAAGATGCAATGCAACACGTAAAAGATATGCTTGTAGAATACACAGACTTAAAAGAAGAAGAGTTTGATGAACATATCTCAGATGACTTGACTTTAGCTACACTTGGAAACAAACCTCTAAGTAATATTGAATATGTAACTACATCAGGAATTAAAGGTGTTACAAGTGATAAAGGCGAGTTTGTATTTAATGAAGAAGATGATATTACATTTATTAAAGATGGAGAAGTATTAGCAACAGTTGAAACTTCAGTTATTGGTGAAGATAACTTAATCACTTTAGATGAATTAAATGAATTTAATATTGCTTCAAACACTGAATTTATTGCTCAAGATGTTGATTTAGAGGCACTTATTCCAAATGATGCTTTAGTATCAAAAGATGAAGTATCAACTAATATTGAAGATGTAAATATTGATATTGATGAAGTTATTGAAAGTGCAAGTGAAGAGTTAAAAATCTTTAAAGAAGGTGACAATAAAATTTCACTAGAAAATAGTGAAGAATTATGGTCAAATGAGGGAACAAAAGAGATTGATGGAGACAAATACAGTGTTTATAAAGGCACTAGTGCAACAACATCAAATATCAAAGTTCTAATTGATGAAGATGTATCAATTGAACCTGATCTATAAAAATGAAGAAAAAGCAGAAATGCTTTTTCTTTAATCTTCTAAACTAAAACTTTCAAACTCTATAGGTATTTTTAAATAGACGAGTTTATTAACTGCTAATTCAAAACCATTAAAAGCTGCTAATTTGTACCAATAAATATAATCATTTTTATCTTTGCATAAATTTTTTTCAAGCATTAAAGCTATGAAATATTGTGATTTAGGGAAGTCTTTTGATTTTATAAAAAACTCATATGCTTTTTCATAGTTTTTCTTAACTCCTTTTCCTTTAAAATATAGAACGCCTAGACTGGATATTGAAGGAATGTACTCTTTAAAAGCTGTTTTTTTATATGTAAGATAAGATTTAACCATATCTTGTTTAGTAAAAACTCCATCTTCATAAAATAAAGCTAAAGTCTCATTTGCTTGATAATTAATAGGTGCTAATTCTTTACAAAGCTCAAAATCATTTACTTCTTCGATTTTCTTTTGAAAATATTTACAAATATATTTATAATTTTTAGGAACTATAAAGTCTTTGTTTAAAATCTCTTTTATTTCATTTATAGAGGCTCTTTTTCTATAATCTTTTTCAAGCATTCTAAGAACTAAGTATCTGTATTTTTCATCTTTAATTTTTGATATGTTAGGAAAGATAAACTCATGATTATAGATTTTTTTAATCAATGAATCCTCATCCTTAAGATTGTAAATGGTGTTTTTTGTAAGTAAAAAATATAAGCAACATCCTAAAGAGTATATTTCTGAGTGTAAGCCTCTACTTCCTGCATAAACCTCTGGTGCAGTATATATTTTATGTCCTTTATGTAAAACTGAACTATTGATATTAGCACTATTGCTTATACCCCAATCAATTAGAAAAAATTTATTATTTTTTTTCAATATATTAAAAGGGGTTATATCATTGTGAAGACGCTGGTGTTTAAAGATAAACTCTATTTGTTCTAAAATATCAAATATGAAGTTTTCGATTTCTTCTGGTGAGAATTTATATTTATTCATAACTTGATAGTGTAAATCCCCACCTTTTACATAGTCAAAAACAAAATAGATAAAATCATCATGTTTTTTTGCTTCGTAAAACTTGATAGAGTTTTTATAATTATTCATAATTTTAAGTGAAGATATTTCATTTTGGATTTTATTAAAGTTATCTATATATTTAGGAATTTTTTTTATCACATAAAACTTTTTATCTTTTTTTGCAAGATAAATATCACTAAATGCACCTTTGGCTATCTGTTTTACTATATTATAATTGTCTACTTTCATTTTTAATCTTTGAAATATATTTTTTCTTTATTAATATTAGGATATTCTAAATTATCTTAAAAATTATCATTAAAGAAGTAAAATGAGACAAACAAAACTTGAAGACTTTTTAGAACTAGAAGAGCATAATAAAGAACTTGAAAAAAAAATTAAAGTAGAGTTAGAAAAAAATAGGAAAAAAGATGAGCTACTTTTTCGACAAGCAAAAATGGCATCTATGGGTGAAATGCTTGCAAATATATCTCATCAATGGAGGCAACCTCTTATGGAAATATCATCTTTATTTTTACCAATTGAAGCAAAATTAAAAATGGGAATTCATATAGAAAATGACGAACTTCAAGATTCAATAAAACAGTTGAATGAGATTACAAAATATATGTCTTCTACAATTGATGATTTTAAAAACTTTTTTTCAAAAGATAAAGAAAAAATGAAGTTTGAAATACTTCAACAAATAAACTCAACCATAAATATAATCAATGGTGGACTTAAAGCTCATAATATAAGTTTAGATATTATTATTAAAAAGAACCCTACAATTTTAGCTTATAAAAACGAGTATTCTCAAGCTTTGATAAATATAATAAATAATGCAAAAGATGTATTAGTACAAAGAAAAATAGAAGAGCCTAAAATAGATATTATTATAGAAGAAAAAGATGGTTTAGTTATCACTTCTATTCACGATAATGCAGGTGGTATAAGAATAGAACCTATTGAAAAAGTTTTTGATCCTTTTTTTACTTATGAGAAAGTAAATGGTTCAGGAATAGGGCTTTTTATGTCAAAACTTATTATTGAAAATAATATGGGTGGCAAGCTTGAAGTTAAAAATAAACAAGATGGGGCTTTGTTCATTATTTCTATTCCAAAACTATAAATACCTTGCTTCAAATTCTATTTAAATAAATTTAGATATAATCACGACTTACAAGAAAACTTCATTTTACAAATTAGGATAATTATGTCAAAACAACTATTGCAAAAACAAGCTGATACGATTAGGTTCTTAGCTGCTGATATGGTTCAAAAAGCAAACTCAGGACACCCAGGTGCACCAATGGGTCTAGCTGATATTGCTACAGTTTTAAGTAATCACTTAAACTTAAATCCAGCAAATGATAAATGGCTTAACAGAGATAGATTAGTATTCTCAGGTGGTCACGCAACAGGATTAGTATATTCATTACTACATTTATGGGGATTTGATGTATCTGTAAATGATATGAAAAACTTTAGACAAACTCACTCTAAAACACCAGGTCACCCAGAGTATGGTCATACACATGGTATTGAAATTACAACAGGACCTTTAGGTCAAGGTATTGCAAATGCAGTTGGTTTTGCAATGGCTACGAAATATGCACAAAACACTTTAGGAAAAGAAGTAATTAATCATAAAGTTTATTGTTTATGTGGTGATGGAGATTTACAAGAAGGTATTTCTTACGAAGCTTGCTCAACAGCAGGTCACTTAAACTTAGATAACTTAGTAATCATTTATGATTCAAACTCAATTACAATCGAGGGTGATACTTCTATTGCTTGGTCTGAAAATGTTAAGAAAAGATTCCAAGGTATTGATTTTGAAGTAATTGAAATTGATGGACATAACTTTGATCAAATTGATAAAGCTTTAGTAACTGCTAAAGATGCTACTAAACCTGTATTAGTTATTGCAAAAACTGCAATTGCTAAAGGGTCTGCAACTATGGAAGGTTCGCACCATTCTCATGGAGCTCCATTAGGTCACGATGATATTGCAGCATCTAAGAAAAAAGCAGGATTTAATCCTGATGAAACATTCCATGTACCAGCTGATGTAAAAGGTGCATTTGATAAATTAATCAAAGGTTCTATTGCTGAAAATGAGTGGAATGACTCTTTATCTGCTGATGCAAAAGCTAAAATCGAAGAATTACAAAACCCTAATTTTGATGCAGTTGAATACCCAACTTTTGAAGCTGATTCAAGTGTTGCTACAAGAGATTCAAATGGTAAAATCTTAAATGCAATCGCAAAAGCTGTTCCTGGATTCTTAGGTGGTTCAGCAGATTTAGGACCATCAAATAAAACTGAATTAAAAGAAATGGGTGATTTCCCATCAGGAAGAAACATTCACTTTGGTATTAGAGAGCATGCAATGGCAGCTATCTCAAATGCTATGAATTTATATGGATTATTCAGAGTTTACTCTGCAACATTCTTTGTATTCTCAGATTACTTAAAACCAAGTGCAAGAATTGCAGCATTAGCTTCAATTCCACAACACTTTATATGGACACATGACTCTATTGGAGTAGGTGAAGATGGACCAACTCACCAACCGATTGAACATTTATCTCAATTTAGAGCATTACCTAATTTTTATACATTCAGACCTGCTGATGCAACTGAAAATGTAGATGCTTGGAAAACTGCATTAAAAATGTCAGCTCCAACTGCATTTGTTTGTTCAAGACAAGGATTAAGAGTATTAAAAGAAGAAAAAGCATTTGGTGAAGTTTCAAATGGTGCTTACTTACTTAAAAAAAGAGATAATGCAAACATTACAATCATGGCTTCTGGTTCTGAGCTTATGTTAGCATTACAAACTGCTTGCAAATTAGAGGAAGAAGGAATTTATGCAAATGTTGTTTCTGTTCCTTGTTATGACTTATTTATTGAGCAAAATAAAGAGTATATTGATCAAGTAATTGATAAAAATACTAAAGTATATGCTGTTGAAGCTGCAAGAGGATTAGAGTACTACAGATTTGCTGATGTTGTATTTGGAATGGATACATTCGGTGCATCAGGACCTGCTGGTGACTTATTTGAAGAGTTTGGATTTACTATTGACAAACTAAAAGCTAACATTGTAGCTGACTTTAAAAACTAATTTTATTAGATGGGCTTTATGCCCATCTTGCTTTCTTTAAAATCCCCTTTTTTATTATTGTTATTTTATTGCTAGATAATACTTGTAAAATATATCAAATTTTACAAAAGGAATTTTCATGCCTCATTTACAGTTTGAAATAAACAAAAAAGTTTGTAAAGAAACAAAAGAAGAGTTTGCAAAGCAAATAAGAGATGTTTTTAGCGAAGTTATGGATACAGGAAAAGACCACATTGCAATATCTTTAAGAGAATATGAAAAATATTCTTTAAGCATTGGAAGAGCAGACCCAAAAGATGATATTTGTTTAATGAATCTAGATATTAGAGAAGGTAGAACTATAGAAAAAAGAAGAGAATTAGCTCTTAGATTTATGGAGATTGTAAAAGTAAACTTTCAAGTAGATACAAAAAATCAATATTTAACCTTTACAGAACACAAAGGCGAAGATTTTCACTTAGTTGAGAAGTTCTTAGCTTCTTGGGAGAGTGGAGAAGATCCTTTAGTATAAAAGAGCATTATTGCTCTTTTATATTTCTATTTTTCAAATAATTTAGTTTCTTTTCCATCAAAACTTACCTGATTTTTTTTCTTCATATAAGCAATATGGTCTTCTTTTGATGAATTATCATAAAAATCTGTAAGTTCTTTTCTTTGACCTAAGTAATCATATAGAGGAACACCCATACCACAAGAGTTATTTATACTTTCTATTGTAACTTCAAAAACTTGTCTTGCAGCTCTTTTAATAGGAAAATGAGAAATATATTCATCCCAGTTTTCATCTTTTTCTTGTATTACTTTAGCTATACAATAAAGTCTTAAAATATTAGCACTACCTTCAAATGCACAAAACATTAGAGTCATTCTTTTATCTTCAAGTAAGTGCGCTGCTGTTTCATTTCCGCTTCCAAAGTAGTTTAGCCATAAAATTTTATTTTCATTTATGATTTTAAATGTATCATCTAAACCTTTTGGAGAAAGGTTTATTTTTCCTTCCTTAGGTGTAGTAGATACAAAAAACATTTTTTGTTTTTTTATAAAATTTATATCATCTTCTGATAGTTTATTAGTAAAATTTGCCATTAAAATCCTTTGAAAATAAATATATCATAAAATATCAAAAATACAAAATGTCTATATATTGACTAAAAGTCTATATTTTAATATAATCATCTAAAAAAAATAAGGGATACTAATGGCAATAGGATTTATAGGACTTGGTAATCTAGGTCAAGCAATTGCTACAAGATTAACTCAAATGGGTGAAGAACTTGTAGTTTATAATAGAACAAAATCAAAAGTTGAAAATTTAGGTTATGAAATAGTAGATACTCCAAAAGATATTTTAAAAAAATGTGATGTAGTTTTTTTATGTCTTTTTGATTCTCCTGCTGTTGATAATATTTTAAATGGAGAAAATGGACTTTTATGTGATGAAGTAAAAGGTAAAACAATTATCGATTTATCTACAAACCATTATGAAGATGTATTGAAATTTCATGAACAAGTGGAAAAAGTAGGTGGAAAATATCTTGAAAATCCTGTATTTGGAAGTGTTGCACCTGCACTTATAGGAGCTTTAACTTTAGTTGCTTCTGGGAAAGAAGAAGTATTTAATGAAGTTAAGCCACTTTTAGAAAAATTTGGAAAAGAGATTTTCTTTTTAGAAAAACCCTCTGCTGCTACAAAAATGAAACTTATTAATAACCTTTGTTTAGGTTCTTTTATGGCGACAATTGCTGAGTGTACTTCTTTAGCTCAAGATTGCGATATAGATAAATCTAAAGCTTTAGATATTTTAGGAGTAGGTGGGGGAACTTCACTTGTTTTAAATGCTAAAAAACAGAAGTTAATAGATGAGGATTTCTCTGCACACTTTTCAAATGATGCAATAAATAAGGATTTACATTTATTGCAAGACTTAGCTTACTCTATGCAAAAGCCACTTTATAGTGCAGCTATGCCAAAAGAGCTATTTTCAAAAATGAAAATGATGGGTAAGGGAGATGAAGATTTCTCTTCAATTTATCAACTTTTTAAATCATAATAGTAAAGCTTAGGCTTTACTATTTATCTTCTTTTAGCCACTTATAAATAGTAGCTCTTGAAATATCTAAAACTTCACAAAGGTAACTTACAACATTTCTGATAGAGAAAATACCTTCTTTATTTAAATATATAATTAACTCTTTTTTTTCTTTTATTTTTAAATCCCCAAGTTGTAAATTATGTTCTTTTAAAAATTTATTGATTGTATTATGGGTATGTTCTTTCCAGTCTTGAGAGAAAATAGTTTGCGGTTGTGAACTTTTATCTTCAATATTTAGAAGCATTTTTAAAGAGTCATACATTTTCTCAAAAACTTCAACTTTAAAATTGATACAGATAATTCCAATTGGTTTACTATTTGTATCTCTTAAAAGAGTTGAAACACTTTTTAATTTTGTTCCATCAATATTTGTTTTATTATATGGTCCTACAATATCTTCTTTTATGGACTCAAAATCTTTTACATCATTTAGCATGTCATCACCAATCTCTCTTTTTGAAAAAGGGTTTACTATATGTACTAATTTTTGAGTCTCTAAATCATGAAGGACAACTTCAACATTTGGATAAAAAAGTTTGCCTATTGAGTCGCATAATGGGGTAAATGTTTCTAATACTTTATTCATAAAAGCATGATACAATAAAGAACTTTAAAATACAAAGTGTCTATATAAAACTTTAAATTGACAAAATGTCTACAATAAAGTATAATTTCATTTTTTAAGGATTTATATATGTTAAAAGGAATTATTACACTTTTAGTTTTTCAGTTTTTAGGCGAATGTATTGCAAAACTATTTGATTTATTAGTACCAGGTCCAGTTATTGGAATGGTTTTACTACTTATTTTTTTAATACTTAGAAAAAGTAGTTTTGAAAGTTTAGATAATGCAGTTTTTATTCACTTAAAATATTTGCCAATGCTTTTTATTCCAGCTGCTATGGGTATTATAACTCAAATTGATATTATCTCTAAAGAGTTTTGGGCAATTACAATTGCACTATTTTTTGGAACTATTATAGCTTTAGCTTTTTGCGCAAAATTAATGGATTATTTAACGATTAGACAAGAGGGTAAAAAATGAATATAGATGCACTAATAGATTATATCTCAAACTCAACACTTATTTGGTTGATACTTACTTTAGGCTCTTTTAAATTAGGAATTATTATTTATGAAAAGTTTAATAAACACACTTTACTCCAGCCAATTATCATTTCATATATTATTATAATGAGTGTCTTGTTTATAACAGGTGTTTCATATGAAGAGTATTTTAAAGGAGTTGAGATAATTCATTTCTTTTTAGGACCTGCAACTGTTGCTTTAGCACTTCCTTTATATAAGAACTTAAAATATATAAAGTCTTTGTTTTTACCAATTATGATAACTTTAGTTATTGCAGGAATTTTCTCTATTTTAATAGCAGTTTTATTGCTATGGGTTTTTGATGCAAATATGCCAACTATTTTATCTATGACTACAAAGTCAATTACTGCACCAATTGCTATTATTACAAGTGAACAAATAGGTGCTATTCCATCACTTGCTGTTGGCTTTGTGATTATTACAGGAATAATAGGAGCACTTTTAGGGACTTTTATTTTTAAAGTAATAAAAATAAAACATGATACTTCAAAAGGTTTTGCTTTAGGTGTAGTTTCTCATGGAATAGGAACAGCAAGAGCAATTGAGATAAGCCAAAAAGCAGCAGCTTTTTCAGCTTTAGCTATGGGCTTAAGTGGAATTTTTACAGCAGTATTTTTGCCTTTAATTATTCAGTTTCTAAAAGCATAAGGAAGAGTAGGCTTACTCTCCTTTGCAAATTTTTACACAGTTTCTTCCAGAGTTTTTTGCTTCATATAAAGCATCATCTACATTTGATAAAGATTTATTTATAGAGCCATTTCTTACTTCATAAACTCCAAAGCTTGCAGTTGCTTTTATATTTTCATAGAAATTAAAATCTTCGATTTTTTCTCTTAACTTTTGGGCTAAAATAAAAGCTTCTTCTTCATTTGTGAATGGTGTGATTATTAAAAACTCTTCACCACCCCATCTTCCAATAAAATCAGTTTCTCTGATATTAATTTTAAGAAGATTTGAGAACTCTTTAAGTATTTCATCTCCACATAAATGTCCACAAGTGTCATTTATCTTTTTGAAGTAATCAATATCTATAAGTATTAAAGATAAAGGTTTTTTATATCTTTTTTTATTTTTAAACTCTAACTCTAAAATCATATCAAGTTTTGTTCTATTGAAAATAGATGTTAGTTTATCTGTTTGAGAGATTTTTTCTAACTCTTTATTCATATTTTTTAGTTTTCTATTTGCTCTGTATATGATAAATAGAATAATAAATAAAGAAATAGCAACTATATATAATACAATTTTTACTAAAAGTTCAATATCTAACTTCTTCTCTTTTATGATAGTTAGCCACCTATTTAGCAATGCTTCTTTTTCATGTGGCTTTATAGAATTAATAGCTTTATTCAGAATACTTTGAAGAATTAAATCATCTTTTCTTATGGCTATTTTTGATTTACTTGTAAGTTTTATCTTCCCTGATATTTTTATATCATTTATTTTTGAATTTTGCAAGTTGTAGGCTAGTGAGGGAAAGGAATCTATAAAAGCATAAGTTTTGTCTTGTTTAACTTTTTTTAAGCCCTCTTGACTGTTTGATACTTCTATTAGCTCAATTTCAGGGTATCTAAATTTTATTAGTTCTGCAATTGAGTGATTTTTTATAACAGCAACCTTTTTACCATTTAGTGATTCAATTGAATCAATAAATATTTCATTATCTTTTGTAGCTATTACATTTGAAAATTCAAAGTAGTCTTGAGTAAAGTTTAGATAGTTTTCTCTATCTTTTGTTTGAACTGTATTTGGTAAAATATCGCAATCACCCTTACGAATAAACTCTAAAGATTCACTCCATGAAGTGGTTTTTATAAGCTCAAAATTAATACCACTATTTTTTGAAAGTTGTTCCATAAAGTTTGATGTTATTCCAATAAAGTTGCCATTTTCATCTATATATTCATATGGTAAATAGTTTGGATCAACACACATTTTTACTTTCTGTTTTTTTGTTAAGTATGAGATTTCATCTTGTGTTAATAAAAAGTCTTTACTTTTTATCTTTTCTAGTTTTGCTTTTTTAAACCACTTTTTTTCTAGTTTTTCTATCTCTTCTTTTGAGATTTGTTTTTGAACTTTTTCAATGATTGATTTTAAAATTTTGTTTTCTTTATTTACAGTTATATAAAAACTAAGTTCTTTATCATCATGGTTTTCCATGGTTTTTAAGTTTGTAAATAGATGCCTATTTATATTGTAATCAAGAACTGTTTTTAAACCATAAGAAGCATCAGCTTTTTTAGTTGCAACAGCTTCAATCATACTATAAGTATTAGTTGTAGGAAAAATATTGATTTTTGGATAGTTATTTTTAACTCTATCATAACTATGATAGCCTTTAACTAAAGCCATAGTTTCACCTTCAAGTTCTTTGAAAGTATGCACATCTTTATGATCTAATCTCGTAAGCATAGCAAGAGGTGAACTAGCATAAGCTTTGCTTGTAAATAGAAATCTTTTTTCTCTCTTTTTTGATTTTAGAACGTTTAACATTAAATCAAGTTCATTGTGTTCAAGCATATTTAAAAAGTTGTCCCAGTTTCCTTGAATATACTGAACTTCAATTGCAAGTTTATTTGCAATAAGATTCATATAATCAATAGAAAAACCTTTTTGTAATCCATCTTCATTAAAGTTATAAGGAGGTAGGTTTGAGTCATTTTGAACTTTTAGTACTTTTTTATTTTGAAGGTACAGAAGTTCCTCTTTTGTGAATTTTATCTCTTCTTTAAAATAGACTATTAGCTTTGCTACTATTTTGTTTTCTTCATTTAAAATGTCTGTTGAATAAAACTGCTTCGTTTTATATTTAGGATCTTTTAAAATTCTATTTTTTAAAAGATACATTTGTTCATCTTTTTTATATGAACTATAAAGATATCTTCTTTCTTGTTTTATTTCAAAAGCTACAATATTTGAGTAGTTTTCATAGTATAACTTAAGTAAGTCTCTAATTTTTTTTTCGTTTTTTTGATAATTTGGTGTTAAGAAGTTAAGTTGATATGCTAAAGTATCAATATTTTTTTTTGTATTATTTTTTAAAATATTAAAATTCTGTGCATATAAGAAACTAAAAAACAGAGTAAAAGTTATATAAAATAGTAGTAGTTTTTTCAATCTCATTTTTGTCCTTAATAATATATATTTTACTGAATAGTCTCTTAAAAGTAATTTGATAGTTACATATCAATATATCTTGATATATTAGAAATAATTTGATATAATTCTAAAAATCAAAGGAGATTAAATGGATATTTTTTTAAAATCTGTTTCTGCATTAAGTGATGAAACAAGAGTAAAAATACTTAAATTTATAAATATTCACGGCTCTTGTTGTGTTTGTGATTTAGAGCACTCTTTTGATATGATTCAATCAAGATTATCAAGACATTTAAAAATTTTAAAAGAAGCTGGTTTCTTAAGAGTTGATAGACAAGGAAGATGGGCTTACTATAGTGTAAGAGCTCCTCTTGATGAGTTTAGAAGCCATGCTATAAAAGAGATTATGACTTTAGATATTCAATTACCAAATCTAATAAAGGCTTGTAGTTAATGAAAGAAACACTTTTTGTTTATGGGACACTTATGCCAAACTGTCCAAATGGACATGTTCTAGAAAATATTGTAGGAAAATTTGTTCCTGCAACTGTAAAAGGGAAACTAATAGATGCTGGTTGGTCAGCTTCTATGGGCTATCCAGGAATTAATTTAGAAGCTGGAAATGATACAGTTCATGGGTACTTATTTTACTCTGATAATTTAATCGACAATTGGGATTATTTAGATGAGTTTGAGGGTGATGAGTTTTTAAGAAAAGAAGTAACAGTTGAAAGGTATGATGAGTTAGAAGTAGATACTTTTCTTTATACTTTAAAACCAGAAGTTCAAGAAATGGAAGAGTAACCAAAGTGTTACTCTTTTTTTATAAACTCTCATATCAATATATCTTGATATATAAAAATAAAAGAAATTAGGATTTATATGTTTTTAGCAAGTAGTATATTTATTATTACACTTATTTTTGTAATTTGGCAACCCAAAAATCTTCAAATAGGAACAACAGCAGTTATTGGTGCAATAGTTGCACTTTTATTAGGAGTTGTTTCTCTTTCAGATGTTTGGATAGTAACTGATATAGTTTGGGATGCAACTTTATCTTTTATAGGTATTATTATTTTATCTATGGTTTTAGATGAGATTGGATTTTTTGAATGGTGTGCCTTAAAAATGGCAAAATTCTCAAATGGTAGTGGAATGAAGATGTTTGTTTATTCTATTTTATTAGGGGCTTTTGTTTCTGCACTTTTTGCAAATGATGGGGCAGCACTTATTTTAACTCCAATTTTATTAGCTAAGATGAGGATTTTGCAGTTAAATATGAAATCAATTGTTGCATTTTTACTTGCAGGTGGGTTTATCTCTGATAGTGCTTCTTTACCTCTTGTTTTCTCAAACCTTACAAATATTGTAACTGCTAACTATTTTGATATAGGTTTTGCTGATTATATGGCTAATATGATTATTCCTTATATTGTAAGTGTTTTGGCTTCAATTTTATTTTTATGGTTGATTTTAAGAAAAGATATTCCAAAACAAGTTGATATTTCACTTTTAAAAGAACCTAGTTCTGCTATAAAAGATGAAAGAATGTTTAAACTTTCATGGGTATTTTTAGCTTTACTTTTAGTTGGATACTTTGTTGGTGATGCTTATGATTTACCAGTAGCCGTTTTTGCTCTTGGTGGGGGAGTTATATTTTTACTTATTGCAACTGCTTTTAAAAGTGTTGAACCAAAGAGTATTATTAAAGAAGCTCCATGGCAGGTTGTGTGGTTTAGTATAGGTTTATATATTGTTGTTTATGGACTTGAAAATGAGGGTTTAACTGATTATTTAACTCTTCTTTTACAAGACTTTGCAACAAGAGGAGATACCTTTGCTATTGTTGCAACTGGATTTTTATCAGCCTTTTTAAGTGCTATTATGAATAATATGCCAACTGTTATGATTATGGATATAGCCTTAGATAATATGGGTGAAAATGTTAATCAAGCTTTAGCATATGCAAATATTATTGGTTGTAACTTAGGACCCAAAATGACTCCTTTTGGTTCTTTAGCAACTCTTCTTTGGCTTCATGTTTTAGCTAAAAAGGGTGTAAATATTTCATTTGCTCAATATAGTAAGTTTGGTCTAATCATAACACCACCTGTGTTATTGATAGTATTATTAGCACTAGCTATTTTTTAAATTTTAATATAAAGGAAGATAAATATTATGGAAAAAAAAGTTTTAATTTTATGTACAGGAAATTCATGTAGAAGTATTATCGCAGAAGCATTAATAAATGCACAATTAGATGGTATTAGTTCTGATTCAAGTGGAGTTAGAGCAAGTGGAAGAGTTAACCCAAATGCACAAGAGTTATTAACGCAAAAAGGAATTTGGAGAGATGAATATCACTCAAAAACTATAGATAAAGTAATAGATAATGAATACGATTTAGTAGTAACTGTATGTGATCATGCAAATGAGACTTGTCCTATGTTCCCAAAAGCTACTAAAGTAATTCATGTTGGATTTGAAGACCCAGATGGAAAAGGTTTTGATGCTTTTGAAGATACTTATAGAGAAATAGAAGAAGTGTTGTTACCAAAAGTTATGGAGGCTTTAAAATAATGAAAACTTTAAAAATATACGACCCTGCTATGTGTTGTCCTACAGGAGTTTGTGGAACTGATGTGGATACAAAGTTAGTTCAACTAGCAAATTTTTTAAAATCACTTGATAAATCAAAGTTTGATGTGAAAAGATATGGTTTAACAACAGAACCAGCAGAATATGTAAGTAATAAAGAAGTTGCTAGAATTCTAAATGAAGAGGGTGTTGATAAGCTACCTTTATTTTTTATTGATGATAAAGTGGTTTTTAAAGGTGAGTATCCTCAAATACCAGAATTAAGTGCAAAACTAGGACTTGCTTCTTTTGTAGCAAAATTTTAAGATACATAAAATGGAAAAATTAATAAATAAAATACCAAAATTTCTTTTCTTTACAGGAAAGGGAGGTGTTGGTAAAACATCTATGTCTTGTACTATTAGTGTTAGTTTAGCTCTTAAGGGAAAAAAAGTACTTTTAATCTCAACTGATCCTGCTTCAAACCTTGATGAGGTTTTAGACACTTCTTTAAACTCAAGTGCCACAAAAGTAAAAAGTATTGAAAATCTTTATGCTATGAATATAAATCCAGTAATAGCTGCAAAAGAGTATAAAGAAAAAATAGTGGGACCATATAGGGGAATTTTACCAAAAGAAGCAATACAGCAGATGGAAGAGCAGTTAAGTGGTGCTTGTACTGTTGAAATTGCAGGTTTTAATGAGTTTTCTAAATATGTAGGAGATGAAAGTATCATAAATGAGTATGACCATATTGTTTTAGATACAGCACCAACTGGACATACTTTAAGACTTTTAGAACTTCCAAGTGCTTGGAATGATTTTATAGAGCATAATAGTAGTGGTAGTTCTTGTCTAGGTCCTGTATCAGGACTTAGTGACTATAAAGAATTATATGATAGTGTAGTTGAAAATTTAAAAGATGAAAGTAAAACCTTACTTATATTAGTTTCAAGAGCTGAAAAACTATCTTTTCTTGAAGCTTCAAAAGCAAGTGATGAACTTAAAAAACAAGGTTTAAGAAATCAACATTTGATTATAAATGGAGTGTTTACTTCAAATGATAATGATGAAGTAGCAAAGGCTTTTGAAAAAAAATCAAAAGAAGCTTTAGACTTACTACCTAAAAATTTAGAAAACTTAGAAAAAACAAAAGTAGGCTTTTATCCAAATGGTGTAGTTGGAATGCAAAGTTTAAAAGCAATAGGTCAAAATGAAGTAGCAAAAGAGTTTGAAAACTCATGTGAAGAGTTAAATGAACAGTTAAAAACAACAATTGATAATACTTTAAATTTTGATGAGCTTTTAGAAAATATTGAGGCTGATAAAAAAGGTTTGATTATGACTATGGGAAAAGGTGGAGTTGGTAAAACAACAATGGCTTGCCTAATCGCTTCACAATTAGCTAAAAAAGGTCATAAAGTAACTTTATCTACAACAGATCCTGCTGCTCATTTAGATTATATCAAACAAAATAATAAAAACTTAGAAATCAAAAGAATTGATCCAAAAGTTGAAATAAAAAGACATGTTGATAATGTTATTGCTAAAAATGAGGGTGTTTTAAGTGATGATGATATGGCTTTATTAAAAGAAGAATTAAGCTCACCTTGTATTGAAGAAATAGCAGTATTTGAAGCTTTTGCAAATACAGTGGCACAGGCACAAGACAGATTTATTGTTTTAGACACTGCACCTACTGGACATACTTTGCTTTTACTAGATGCCTCAAAAGCTTATCATCAAGAGGTTTTAAAAAATACAAAAGATGATATGAGTGAAGCTCTTAAGAATTTACTTCCTAGAATAAAAGATGAAAAATTCACTAAGATTTTATTGACAAGTTTAGCAGAAGCTACACCAACACATGAAGCACAAGATTTACAAGAAGATTTACAAAGAGCTGGTATAAAACCTTATTCATGGTTAGTAAATAGATGTTTTAGTTTAACAAATAGTTTAAACAATCTTATTTGTCAAAAAGGTTTAAATGAACTAACTTATATAAATAAAATAAAAAATGAGTTATCTAATAGAACAGTATTATTACCTTGGATAAAAGAGGAAATCAATAGTACAGATGAGCTAGAAAATCTTATAAAAATTAAAAAGTAAAGAGTTCTACTCTTGACTTTTTAATTTAATTTATCTATAACTTTCATTTTAAATCAAAGTAAAAGTAAAGAGTATTACTCTTTACTTTAAGGAATTTAAAATGAAAGTTATAGATAATAAAAACTACTATAAAATGAGTGAGTTAGTAGAGCAAACAAGCTTGAGTAATCACACAATCTCTTTTTATCATAAAAAAGGTTTACTACCAAATAGTTTAAGTACTTCAAAGAATATGAAGTATTATCCTGAGATTACAATTACTGTATTAAATATGATTAAGTACTTCAAAGATAATCTTAGTTTTTCAATAGATTATATAAAAGAACTATTTGATTTTTACAATATAAACTTCAATGATAGAGCAGATTTAATACTTCAATCAATTCAGATGATTTCAAGTGAGATTAAAAATCCAGTTTCAAAAAAAGATTTAGAAAAGTTTAGTTTAGAAGAAGCAATAGCTTTAGACTTAGTTGATAAAAAAGATATTTATTTTAAAACAGAAGTTGAAGTAATCAAGACTTTTAATGAGTTAAAAAAATATGATATTTCAAGCCAACTTATAAATGAGTATGTAATTACAAGTAAAAAACTTGCCTTATTAGAGAGAGAACTTAGCTCAAAAGTTTTAGAAAAAACTGGTTTTTTACCTGAGATTTTAGTTTTAGATATTTTAAATTCATTTAAACCATACATTTTCAATAGATCAACTATTGAAGAGTTTAAAAAGGATGTGTAATGAGTAGTTTATCAAAAGGTATTAACAATCTAATGTTAATAAAGTTTGCTTTTTTATTTGTGGTTTTTGGAAATGTTATTGTAGATGTTTCCCATAAAATATTATTACAAAACATTGCATTTAAAATATTTGATGGTAGTATTCAAGTTGTATGGATTTCTATAATAAATGCTTTAATATTAGTGCCGTTTTTACTTTTATTTACTGTAAGTGGTTTTTTATCAGATAAATATAATAAGAAAAATATTCTAATTTATGGGGCCATTTCCTCTTTTACCTTATCAGTTCTTATGATTTTTTCTTATTTAAGTGGTAACTTTTATCTTGCTATGATAAATCTAGTTTTATTAGCTGCTCAAAGTGCTATTTATTCACCTGCGAAATTTGGGATTATTATAGATATTTGGGGTAAAAAGAATCTAGCACGTGGAAATTCAGCTTTACAAGCAGTGTCTATTATAGCTATTTTATTTGCAATTGCAAGTGGTTCTTATGTCTTTGAAACATTTTATGTAAGTAACTCTTTAGAGGTTTTAAAGACAAAAGAAGAACTTTTAAGAGCTACATTAACTCTTACATATTATATAGCACCTGTTGCATTTTTAGAAATGCTAGTATCTTTAGTGATTTTAAGAAGATTAAATACTTCACATAGTAGTAATGACTCTTTAACATTAGATAAAAAAGAACTTTTTAAAGGTAAACTTTTAGCAAAAAATATAAAAGCAATTACATCAAATAAAGTGATATTTTTATCAGTAATTGGACTATCTGTATTTTGGGGTGTATCACAAGCTTTAATGGCAGTATTTCCATCTTATGCAAAACAGTATTTAGGCGTAACTGATGTATTTGTAATAAATGGAGTTTTAGCAGCATCAGGAATAGGTATTGCAATTGGTTCTATTATTTATTCAAAGATTTCAAAACATTATATAGAAGTTGGAACTATTCCTTTATCTGCTTTTGGTATGGCTTTTATGATTTATATTTCAACAATTGTTGAATCAGCATTTATGTTAAGTATGACATTTTTAGTATTTGGTATTTTTGGTGGAATGTTTGTAGTTCCGTTAAATGCTTTAATCCAATTTAATGCAAGAAAAAGAGTTTTAGGAACAATATTAGCTGGTAATAACTGGTTTCATTCCTTAGCAATGTTTTTTATGCTTTGCTTAACTACTCTTGTGTCTTTATATAATTTAGATCCACTAAGTACAATCTTTTTGATTTTATTAATCACAGTTATAGGAACACTATACACAGTTGTTAAATTACCCCAATCAATGTTACTTCTTTTTGTAAAAAGTGTAGTTGGATTAAAGTATAAACTTGAAGTAAATGGAGTGAAAAACATTCCTTCAAGTGGCGGGGTTTTACTTTTAGGTAATCATGTCTCATGGATTGATTGGGCCGTAATTTTAATGTCATCACCAAGGGAAGTTAGGTTTGTAATGCATAAACCAATATATGATAAGTGGTATCTAAACTGGTTACTAAAAATGTTTAATGCAATCCCAATTTCTAATGCTTCTAGTAAATCAACTATGAAAGAAATAGCAAGGCAGTTAGATGAGGGACATGTAGTTGTAGTTTTTCCAGAAGGAGCTATTACTAGAAATGGTCACTTAGGTGAGTTTAAAAGAGGTTTTGAGAAAATCTTAGATATGACACAGAATGATGTAAAAGTAGTATCTTTTTATATTAGAGGATTATGGGAGTCTATGTTTAGTAGAGCTAGTAAAAAGTATAAAAAATCATACAAAACAAATAGTGTGACAGTATCTTTTTCAAAACCAATCAAAAAGCAAAAAGCAAATGTAATTAGAGTGAAAAATGAAGTGATAGCTTTATCTACAAAAGCTTGGGATGAGCATATAGAAAATTTAGAAACTATTAGTGAAACTATCTTTGATAGATTAAAACAAGTTGGAAGTGATTTTATTTTTGCAGATTCAACGGGTTTAGAGTTAAGTGGTAATAAGTTTTTAACTGTTTCTATTTTATTCAAAGATTTACTAAAGCCTAAAGTTATTGGGCAAAATATTGGACTTTTACTTCCTTCAACAGCAGCAGGTGCCTTTATAAATACATCTATTTTGATGATGGGAAAAACTGCTGTAAATTTAAACTATACAGCTCAAATAGATTCGCTTAAAAAAGCTGTTTCAAAAGCAGAGGTTAAAACTGTTGTTGCTTCAAAGAAGTTTGTAGAAAAACTTGAAAGTAAGGGTATAGATTTAAAAGAGCTTTTAGATTTAGTAGATGTGATTTATGTAGAAGATTTAAAACCTAAAATTTCAAAACTAAAAGGCTTAATGACTCTTCTTAGTGTGAAGTTTTTGCCAAGTTTTATCTTAAAAGCTTTACATGTAAAAAAGATAAAAAAAGATGATACCGTTGTGATTTTATTTTCTTCTGGAAGTGAAGGGGAACCAAAAGGAATTGAACTTACAAGTGATAATATCTTAGGAAATTCACAGCAAATAGCATCAATTTTAAATGCTAGTAATGATGACATTATAGTTGGCTCTCTTCCTATTTTTCATGCTTTTGGTATTACAGTTACTACTTTCTTGCCATTGATTGAAGGAATTAAATGTGTTGCCCATCCTGATCCTACAGATGGTTTAGGTATAGGAAAACTTGTATCTAAATATAATGCAACTATTATGACAGGAACTTCAACTTTCTTTAGATTATATACAAAAAATACAAAGGTTCATCCTTTGATGTTTGATAGTTTAAGACTAGTTGTTGCTGGTGCTGAGAAGTTAAGAGCTGATGTAAGAGAAGACTTTAAAAAGAAGTTTGGTAAAGATATTTTAGAAGGTTATGGGGTTACTGAAACAACACCTGTTGCTGCTTGTAACTTACCAAATGTTTTAGCACCTGATTATAGTGTACAAGTTGGTCAGAAAGTAGGAAGTGTTGGTATGCCAATTCCTGGAACTAGTGTAAAAATAGTTGATCCCCATAGCCATGAAGAGCTAGAAGTAGGGAGTGAAGGAATGATTGTAATTTCTGGTATTCAAGTAATGAAAGGTTATTTAAAAGATGAAAAGAAAACTTCAGAAGTTTTAGTGAAGATTGGAAAAAGAACATACTATGTCACAGGAGATAAGGGAAGACTTGACGAACATGGGTTCTTAACTATTGTTGATAGATACTCAAGGTTTGCAAAACTTGGTGGTGAGATGGTAAGTATGGGTGCAATAGAAGAGGGTATAGCTTCTATTATTGATTTATCTGAAGATAGTTTAGTTGATTATATTGCAACATCTATTGAAGATGAGAAAAAGGGTGAAAAGATTGTTTTACTTATCTCAGATGTAAATGAAGAGTTTGTAAATGAGTTAAAACAAAAAATAAATAGCTCTTTTGATAATAAACTTATGATTCCAAGTGTGATTAAAATAGTTGATGATATTCCAAAGCTAGGAACAGGAAAAAAAGACTTTAAAAAGGCTAAGAATTTAGTTATGAAGATGAGTATATAATAATCATTTAATAATAATATAAGTATTTAAACTATATTATGCTTTTAATATTTATTTAAAAGGGTCAAAATGAAAAAAATAATTTTTATGTTGTTGTCTTTAGGGTTGTTTTTGGCTAATGTAAATGCGGCTGATCTTCCTTCAAAATGTCTTAAATGGAACACGGTCAAGTAATTAAAATAGGTGGTAGACCAATTAATACTCCAAGTACTGCTCCAGAAGCTTTTTGTTGGGATGCTACAAAGATTGAAACAGGATTTGGCATATATGATGGGAAAAGGTATAAAAGTGAAACTTTAATAGGAGATCAATCTGCAGCAGACTGGTTTGCTCTTGAGACAAAAGAAGTATATGGTGAAAATCATTATGGTTCATATGTTTGGGTTAGAGTTCATGGAATTCCTCAGAATCAACCTGTTGTAAAATTAGGTTATAAAGAAGGTGTTCTTGTGGAAGTAAAAAACATTAGAAGTTACAGTGGTGAGATTCTTAATGGGAAAGAGTATAAGTTTTTTATAAGACATATTCCTGTATCACAAGCATCTACTGTGTCTGATATTGATATTAGTGGTAGTTTAGATATTTATGATGGTGCAACTTTAAAAGATGTAACTTATATAAAATAAAAGAAAGAGAATTCTCTTTCTTTTAATAAAAAGGAAATATAATGCAAGTTTCAAATACTTCATATGTAAATTATAATCAAGTGAATCAAACTTTAAAAAATGAAAAGTCATCTTCTAATTCTTTTTCTACAGATCTAGAAAATCAAAAAAGTACTGAAAATACACAATCAAGTGGTAAATATATAAATTATATGAAACAATTTAATCATTTTAGTAAACTCTCATCTGAAGATAGGGAAGTTTTTCTAAAAATATTAGAAGATGATAAAATAACATTAGCAGAGATGGATAGTCTATCTTATGAACAAGCTGAAAAGTTTGAATATATTGCTTTCCCTCAAGGTAGTCTTACAAAAGAACAATTGAGTAATGTTCCTATTGTATCTATGCCAAATCAAATTCCTGATATGCTTTTTGCTACAAGAACAACAAATGATAAGACTTTTAATAAAGCTTTATATGAAACGGCTAGGGAAATTAGTAATGATAACTTTAGAAGTACAGTTTTTGGTGAAGTAAAAGTAAATTTATCTCAAGCTCATTTTGGGTTTGAAATTTTATCTTCTTTTAATGCAGGAGCTGAGGTGAAAAATTTGTGGCAAGATGATGTAGATAGTATGAATATAGATTTTGATAAATTTTTAAATGATGTAATAAATTTACATGAAAAAGCAATTTCAAATTCTAAAACACACCCTGCAGTAATTCAACAACATCAAGAAAGTCTTGATGGATACAATATTATTAAAAAACACTATTATAATATAAAAAATGAAGTTAGTTCTTATGCTTAAATATTATTTTAAAGAGTATAAAAAAAATATATTTTTATTTGGAATTATTTTAGTAAGTTTAATATTTTCTTTTTTTTATTTTTCAGATAAAGAAGAAAATGTAGGCAAAAGAATCTTAAAAAATGAAATATCAAGTGAAAACATTTTTAATGAAAATGAAAGTAATAAAGAGAAATTAATTATTAAAAAAGAAGAAAATAAAGTAATTTTAACTGAAAAAAAAATAGCTAAAGAAGTAATAGATAAAGAGCCTAAAAAAACTATACTATATTCTACAACTTCTAAGAATAATCATTATTCTATAAAATTAATTAGTAACAAGAAAATTGAAAAAAAAGAACTAGCACCTAAATATATAGTACTTACAGGAACAATAACAGATGGATATGAAGAGTCTGATTTTCCAATGTCTATAAATGATAATTACTTAGAAGATACAAGCCTATTATTTTTTGAGATAAAGGATAATCAAAAGAACCTAAAAAGTATATGTGAAGCTTATTTTTTAGATTCTTTAAGTTTTGGTTTTTCCTATCATATGAAAGTAGAATTTATAGAAGAATTATCAGATTGTTATATTCTTTCTCAAAGTGATTTTATAGAAGAAGAGTCTTTTTCTCAAGAAAAAGAATATGTAACTATAAAAGGTAAATCAATGGGAGTACTTGCAGATAAACAGCTAAATATAAAAAATAAAGAAGAAATTAATAAACTTAAAATAAATGAAATTTTAGAATAAAGCAGTTTACTGCTTTATTTATCGCTTGTACACATAAGTTCTAAAATTTCATCTTGTTTTGAACAGAAGTTTCCATTCTTTTCAATAAGAATTAAATCCCTTGCAAGATTTTTATGTGTATGAATTTTGGCACTTTCAATATCAATACCAAAATCATCAAATATTCTTGCGATATAAGCAAATAAACCTTTTTGATCTTTTTCTTTTATTTGCATAGATGCAAGATAAGCTGTATGGTTGCAGTTTACAGTTACATTCACTTTTTTGATTATAGGCGTCACTAAATTTGTAGTTCTATTCATATCAAATGAGTCTTCGATAATTTTTTCCACAAAAGGAATATCTTCATCATCAACTCTCTCACTAAATGAAATATAAAAGGCTTTTTTATCATCAAATAGTTTAAAAATATTCATTGAAGCGATATTTAAAAACTCTAGCTTACCAAGTAAATATCCTAAGTTTAAAGGAACTTTTCTAATAATTCTAATTGTTAGATGTGTTGGTTTATTTACTACTTTGTATGTGTAATCTTTTACATTTAAAGCATGTAGTGCGATATCTAAAATATCCTCAGCCTTTAGTCTTAAGAACATTTGATTTGATGAAATATAGTTGATTTTTTTCCTTTTGATATTTGGAAGTCTTTTATATCTATCAAGTTTTTTAATGGTATTTAATTTTGCAACTCTTCTAGCTCCTTCATTTAATAAATCTTCATTTTCAAAAGCTGGTAAAGATTGTAAATAAAGTTGTTTTAAAAGTGATGAGGTAGAGTTATTAAATATATTTTTACCAACTGCTGAAATATCACAATAAGTTACTACATATAACATTTTAAGTGCAACTTCTGTTTTTACTAAACCTGTAAAGTTTAAAATAGTTTTTTCTGAATAAATGTCTTCATGGGTTGCCACAAAAGACATCATATTGTGGTATCTAACTAATCTTGCACCTAATTGTGTAAGCTTTTCATCAAAGCCAAACTCATGACCCATCTCTTTAAATATTTTTTCACCTACTATATGATGGTCTTGTGTTCTTCCTTTACCTACATCATGGAAAAGAGCTACAAGTCTTACTATTACTTGATGTGAAGGTGAAAGTGAATCAAAAATTGATTTTATATATTCATCTTCAATATTTTGAGCAAATTTTAAAGTTTTTAAAGAGTGTACATCTGTAGGATGCTGGTGGTAACCATCAAATTGAGGTTGATCAATAATGATTTTTGCCCAAGGTATTACTATCTCAAATAGATTTGCATTGTATAAAAGCTTCATTACGGGATAAAGACTAGCTTTAAATAATATAGTTTTAATATTTTTCTTTAACTCTTTTGATTGAGTTTTCGGAAGCTTAGTTTTACTTGCATAATAAATATAAGATCTATCAAATCTAGTAACATTTTGGGGTAGAGAAATAAGTTCTTTAAGTAAACCATTTAAGGTTTTTGGTTTAGCATTAAATGAAGTATATAAAGTATTTCCTGCTATATATAAATTCTTTTTAAACCTTGATTCTCTTAACTTTGAGATATTTTCATCTTTAAAGATAGTAGGTCTCGTAAACTTTTTTACCATAGTTGCAGAGAAACTATGAACTACATGTAAACTATTTAAAAGCTTTGCCATGCACTGTCGCTCTTTTGTATATCTTGGTTTATTTATAAATCCAAGTTTTGAACTTAGATCAGGTAAAATATCAAAAGTTACTTGGTCTTGTTTTTTTCTTGCTATATTATGAAGAGCATTTCTAACTCTAAATATAAATTCTAATGCTTGTCTATATTTTTTGTACTCTTCTTCTGTATACTCTATTCCAATTAGTTGTTTTGTATTAGTTGCACCATATAAAACATTTGCCATCCAATACATCATATTTGATTCTCTTAATCCCCCAAAACCATCTTTTATATTTGGTTGCATTTTTAGTGGGTATTTTAAAAGTCTTTGTTTATGTTCTTCTAATTTGTCTAGAATAAACTCTTTTTGTTTTGTTCTTCTTATATTAGTAAGAACTTTTTCATATGAAAACCAAAGATATTTCGATCCATAAATAAGTCTTGATTCAATAATAGAGCTTTTTATTGTTAAATCTTCTTTTACACTATCTTCAATTTCTGATAATTCATGCACTCTTGAACCTAGTTTTAATCCACAGTCCCATGCAAGAGTAATAAACTCTTCCATAATTTCTCTTAGGTTATATCCCTTAATATCTTCATATAAAATCATAATATCAATATCAGAATAAATACATAACTCTTCTCTTCCATATGAACCTAAAGCAATTAGTGAAATAGGTACAGATGTACTCATAGGTTGGTATGAACCAAAGTTTTTTCTTAAGATATATTTATAAAGTTGGATTAGAAATTTGTCAGTATGTTTTGTATGTTTTATAAAGAAGTCTTTACCCCCAGTGCTTTCAAAGGTAGTATCAATTGAGTTTACATAGTTTTTAAAATAGTTTTTAAAGACCTTTGAAATCTCAAAGTCACTTGCACCATTTGAAATAAGTTCTTCAATTTGTATATTTAATTCACTCATAATAACTCTTTGTGTATGTCAATTTTTTTTCTAAGGGTAATTCTATTAAGTCCAAGGTTTTTAGCTACTTGAACTTGAGATTTATATTTTTTTGTAGAAGCTTTTATTAATGGTACTTCAAATAAATAAATTAAGTCTTTGTAGGCATTTTCACCATCTAAGTGCTCACTTAAATACCTTTCTAAAAACATTAAAATCTCTTCTTCTCCAATAGTTTCAAAAAGGTATGAAAAGTAAATAGATTTTCTTAAACTATGGGCATTATTTGAAGTGTTGATAATAAGTTTTGAAGTAGCAATTGTATGCATATCTAAAGTTGAACTAGCTTCTTTTGAGAATTTTTGTACTAATAGTTTTGTATCATTTTCTCTTTTTGACAAATCTGGGATTTCAAGGTTAATAGAAAAAATATCTTTTAATTTTTGGTTTAAAATATCACTATTTGATATGGCAATTACTCTTATTGAATTATCTTCAATCCACTTTAGAAGTAAGCTTATATTTGTAAGGTCTTGTATCTTATCAATTATTATTGCATCATTTTTTATAGTAATAACTTCATCAATGATATCTTGCTGTAGAGCTTTTGCCTCAAAAATTTGGGATTTTGGAAGTATATATTTAGCTAGGGATTTTTTTCCCACACCATTTGAACCAATTATTAAAGCATTTACATTTACTGCTTGAAGCAGTTTTGCAGAGTTTAGAATCTCTTTAGATATTTCATCTTGTGCGATATATTCTTGCATATAATTTAACCTTTGTAATCATAGAGATATTATACAAAATTTGTTTATTAAATTTATTATACTGTATATTTTTACTCTATTTTAATAATTATTGTATACTTAATAAACAGTTTGATAATTATTTCACTTCTATATAAAGTTTAAATCCACATATAACTTGACAAAAAATATTAAATGATGTAAAATAATAATTAAATAATGTCATAGTTAAAGAGTCTATTAAATGAAAAAAAGTTCTTATAAGATATTTACAATCATAATCTATTTTATAGTCTCTGTGCTTGCTTTTAGTATTACAACAAACTATATCTTAGAAAAAGAAAATAAACTTTTACACAAAAAATATAATGCTATTAGTAGTAACCTTAACGATAAAATAAATTCATTAATCCAAAAAAAGAAAAACGCAACCTTAGCTTTTACAATAACTTTAGCAAATAATGCAGAAGTATCTGAGGTCTTAAATAGTAAAGAGTATAGTAAAGATAGTTTAAATAAGTTATCTTTACTTCTTCGGAAAGAAACAGATTTTAAAAATGTTTGGTTCCAAGTAATCAATAAAAATGGAATATCTTTATATCGTTCATGGTCCAAGAAAAAAGGAGATGATCTTTCAAAAGTAAGAAGTGATTTAAAAAATATGATCAAAACACCTAAGATTAAAAGTACAATAAGTGTTGGTAAATACGATATGACTTTTAAGGCAATGGTACCTATTTATAAAGATGGAAAATTTGAAGGTGTTATTGAGTCAATAACACACTTTAACTCAATTTCAAGAAGTCTTAGAAAAAGTGATTTATTCGAGCCTATAATAGTAGTTGATAAAAAATATACGAAGCAGTTAGAAAAAAATGCTTTTACAAAAATATTTGTTGATGATTACTACATAGCTAATTTGTCTGCAAATAAAAAAGTTTTAGAGTATTTAGATACAAATAATATTGAAAATTTCTTAAAAATAAAAGATTATAAAGTTAAAGATGAATATCTGATAGTTAACACACCTATTTTTTATGATGATAATAAGTTAGGAAATTTTTTAAGCTTTAAAAAATTAAATCAGATTGATATACAATATATAGAAGAGTATAAGCATAATGCCTTTTTATATTTGATTTTCTTTATACTTTTACTTGGTTTAGTTTTATATAGCGCAAGTCACTATTTATATTCAAAAGAACTTAAAAAACTATATATCCGATTGAATGAAAACCAAGACAAACTTCATAACTTAAATAGTTCTTTGCAAAAAACAGTTGAAGAAGAAGTTACAAAAAACTATGAAAAAAATAAAATTCTTTTTCAACAAAGTAAAATGGCAGCAATGGGTGAAATGATAGGAAATATTGCTCATCAATGGAGACAGCCTTTATCTGTTATAACTACAGCAGCAACTGGTATCAAAATGAAAAAAGAAATAGGGATTTTAAGTGATAATGAGTATAACGATTCCTTAAATATGATAGTGAAATCAGCAAATTATTTATCTAATACAATAGATGATTTTAGAAACTTTTTCTCACCTACAAAAGATAAAAATACAGTAAACGCAAAAGAGTTTATAGATAAAGTATTTAGCTTAGTTAAAAGTAATTATCAAAATAAAGATATAGAAGTTATTACTCAAATTGAAGATTTTGAAATACACATTTTTGAAAATGAACTTTTACAAGTTATGATAAATTTATTAAATAACTCAAGGGATGAACTTATAAGAAAAAAAAGTAATACTCAAAGATTTATCTTTTTAGATTTATATGCAAAAAATGAAAGTTTAATAATAAGTATTAAAGACAGTGCTGATGGAGTTGATGAAAGTATTATAGATAGAATTTTTGAACCATACTTTACTACTAAACATCAATCACAAGGTACAGGAATAGGGCTTTTTATGTGTGAAGAAATAATCTGTAAACATATGCATGGAAAAATTGAAGTATTTAATGATGAGTTTATGTATAAAAATCAAGAGTATAAAGGTGCTAGATTTAAAGTAAGTATACCCTTAAAATAGGGTTACTTACTTTTTTTATTTGAAAAGTATACAAATATTGTAAGAGAGATTAGAATAAGTGCAATACCAGCTATCAGATAAAAGGCATTTATCATCTCATCATAACCATTTAATGCAATTTTAAATACTACAATTAAGGCTTCAATAGATAAAGCAATAATAATTGTACTTAAAAACTTAACTAGTAGTTTTGTTTCAACTTTTGAGTTTTTGGAGTAGGATTTGAAAAATACCTCTTGCTCTAAAATTGTTTTTGCCAAATCAAAGATTGCAATACCTAATGTTAAAGCAATAATTGGTTTAAACATAACTTCCAATGAAATCTCACCTTTTATAAACAAATAATACACAAAGTCAAATAGTGAAAACCCAATAGTAATAATTGCAAGTATTGCCATTGAGAAACCTGCTAGAATATAAAAGCCTTTTGTTAAAGCATGAAAGGGTTTATTTAATTCTAGTAGATTTAATTTTTCAAGTAAGATATCAATTCTAAAATCTAAAAAAAGAATCTCATCTCCCTCTTTAACTGTAACTGTCATACAACTATTTCTTGTGGCACTACTTATATATGGTCTTGAAAATGCCATGTTGTTATCTTTGAATTCAAGTTTTGTGATAATAGAGGATCTATCTTTATTTTTTGCACTTAAATCCATTTTATCTTTGTATATATTAGCTGAGGTTTGAATCTTAGTATCTTTATTTGTAATATATACTAATTCTAATGATGGGAAAAGAGAAAATAGTTGTTTAAAGTTATCTTTTTTTAAAGAACTTAAATGACCTAGATTTCTAATACTCTCTTGTATAAAAAACTCTATATCATCTTTATGTTGTTTGTAGGTTTCTATAAACTCTTTCATTTAAAATCCTGATAATTTTTTCTTTATTATACAGTTTTATTATGAATATGATGGAAAAATATGATTATTTTATATACATCTGTTTAATTTTTATAAAAGAAATTTTTTTAAATGTCTAAAAAATATTTCTTATCAAATTTTTTTTTCATATGATTAAAGTTTATACAGAATTTTGCACATCAAATAATTATTTAATGCTATATTTATTAAATTTAATAAAAGAAATAAGGTATAAAAATGATAGATAATATAGTGGCGAATAATTTAATCAATATTCATTTTCAACCAATAATATCAGTTAGAACGAAAACTATTTTTGCATTTGAAGCATTATGTAGATGTACTTATAATGAACAAAACATACCACCAGACTTACTATTTAAATTAGCTAAACAGAACAATTTATTGTTAGAGCTTGATATATTAGCTAGAAGAAATGCAATTAAAAAATTTTCAAGTTATTATGAAAAAAACAATGATTTAATTCTATTTTTAAATTTTGAGTCATCATTACTTAATGATTTGGAGTCTTTTGAAAAAATAAACAGTTTTCTAGAAGACATTATAGATTTAAAAATACCATTTAAAAACTTTGTTTTAGAGATAAAAGAGGATGAAATTACAAATATTGAAGTTTTAAATAAGTTTTGTAAAAGATATAAGGAGTTAGGTTTTCTAATTGCTTTAGATGATTTTGGAACAGGAAGTTCTACTTTTCACAGAATTAATATAATTGAACCTGACATTATTAAGATTGATAAATCATTATTTTGTGATCATGAAAATCAGATTAATAAAGAAATAGTAAAAGCCATTTCTAAAATGAGTCATAATTTAGGTATTCGAGTTTTAGCAGAGGGTGTTGAAAAAGAAGAGTCAATATGTAATGCATTAAGAAGTTCAATAAACTTGTATCAAGGATATTTCTTTTCTAAACCCAAAAATGAAATAAAAGAAGATGATATAAATAATATTATTAATAAAATTGGATATATCGCAAATATTTTTAAAGAAAAGAATATAAAGACAATAAATAATAAAAGAGAAGCAATTATTCTCTATAGTAAAATGGTAGAAAATATAATCTCAAATCTCGACTCTTTAGAAAAAATATATAATAATTTACACAAAGCTGTAACAAAATATGAAAATATAGAAGCAGTTTATTTAATAGATGCAAAAAACTCAAAACAGATATATGATACTGTCTTAGTTAAAAATATAAATGATAGATTTAGACCTACAAAAGATGGTTTTGAACACTATTTAAAAGAGTATTACTATATTACTTTAGAATCAAAAAAAGGTATATTTTTAAGTCAAAAATACATTTCATATGCTACTGGAAGTTTATGTAAAACTTTTGCAAAAAAGTTTACATTGAATAATAACACTTACATATTATGTATGGACATTATGATAAAAAGGAAAGAAAATGAAAACAATATTTAATAATAGTTCATTAAAGAAAAAATTAATAATATTAATAATTTTACCAATGCTAGGATATCTACTCAGTTCATTATATATTTTTAATTTAAATATAGAAAAATATAATCAGTATAATAATCTATATGAATATTTAGAAAATGGTAATAATTTAAATGCAGAAAATAAAGTGAATCAATTACTAATTGCTTTGAGCCAAAATGAAAAAAGTGAACTAAATAAAACACTTGTAAATAAAATAGAAGAAACAAAAAATGAATTAATATTAGGTTCTATAGTATTTATTTTAATAAGCTTTATAACTTTAATTTTTTTAAATGCAATAATCAAATACATTGTAGGCTCTTTATTTAAAATAAATGAAGGCTTAGAAAAGTTTTTTAGATACTTAACTTCTACAGAAAAGAATTTGGATGTTATTGATATAAATACCAATGACGATTTTGGAAGGATGGCAAAAAATTTAAACTTTAATATTGAAAAAATTAAAGATGGTTTAGCAATAGATAATGAAGTAATAAATGAGGCAAAGTTTGTTTCAAAAATGGTGGGGAAAGGTTTTTTAGTATACAGGATTAACTCTGTAGCTAATAATGAGTATATCAATCAGTTAAAAGATAATTTTAATAATATGATAGATAGTTTAAGGGTTAATATAGTGAACTCTTTTAAGACATCTTTGGATTATGCAAATAGAGATTTTACAGTAAAAGCCGATAAAACAGATATAGGTGCAATTGTAAATACACAACTTAGATGTTTAAATATGATAGGTATGAATATATCTGAATTTTTAGCAATGGTTAATAAAAATGGAAATATTCTAGATGATAAATCTAATGAACTTTTAAATTTGGTTAAAAAACTACATAATTCATCAATAAATCAAGCAAGTTCATTAGAAGAAACAACAGCTGCTGTTACTATGATTACACAAAGTATTACATCAACTTCCACAAAAGCTTCAAATATGTTAGATATTGCAAACTCTACTAAAAATTACTCTTTAGAAGGAATAAAACTAGTAGAAGTAACTCAAAAATCAATGTATGAAATAAATGAATCAACACAAGCAATAAATGAAGCAATAACCATTATTGATCAAATTGCATTTCAGACAAATATTCTTTCATTAAATGCAGCCGTAGAAGCAGCTACTGCAGGAGAAGCAGGAAAAGGGTTTGCAGTTGTTGCACAAGAGGTTAGAAATCTTGCAAATAGATCTGCTGAAGCTGCAAAAGTAATAAAAAATTTAGTAGAAGTTGCAAATATTAAATCAGAGGATGGAAAGAAATATTCAGAACAAATGAAAACAAGTTTTGAAAAATTATCATCAATGATTGAAGAAAATAC
The DNA here is from genome assembly GCF_024267655.1 of Arcobacter roscoffensis. Taxonomy (NCBI): domain Bacteria; kingdom Pseudomonadati; phylum Campylobacterota; class Epsilonproteobacteria; order Campylobacterales; family Arcobacteraceae; genus Arcobacter; species Arcobacter roscoffensis. The sequence continues at coordinate 2,869,960 of NZ_CP100595.1, read as the reverse complement.
AGGGATTATAGATGATGTTGCAAAATCAAACGAAAAGCAGATGATAAACTTATCTCAAATAAATGAAACAATGAATAATTTGGATAAGTTAACCCAAGAAAATGCTTCTATGGCTACTCAAACAAAGGATGTAGCACTTGAAACAAGTAGTGTTGCTCAAGATATGCTAAAAGCTGCTTCATTAAATGAATATGATTTAGAAGTAGAAAAAAGAATTAAGAACTTTAGTTTTACCCAGAAATTAAATAGTGCGAAAATAGAGTATACAAAATATAAACAAGCAATACTAAATCAAATAAACAATAAGTCTAATTCTATTGATATAAATGTAGAACATAGACAAAATATATATAGTTTTTTAGATGAATATAAAGATAACGGGCTTATCTTGGTCAATGATTTTGAGGAGCTTAAAAGTTTAACAACAAAACTAGATGAAAGCTTGATTAACTATGGTGAGGCTATTAAACAAAGAAATGAGAAAAATATATTGTCATTATCTATTATTGTAGAAGGAATTTTAGACAATATATTTGATTTACTAAACAAAATGAAGGAAGTCAATTAGTATAAAATATACTGTTGAATAAATATTTGTCTAAATGTATATTAAATATACAAGTGGTGTGTTTACACTTTTGTTAGTTTATTTTATAATGACTGTAGATAAATTGACAAAGGAGTCTTATGGAAAATTTTACTGATGTAAAGTATATATTAGATGGTTTCCTGTTTGTATTTTCAGGAGTACTAGTAATGTGGATGGCAGCAGGTTTTGCCATGTTAGAAGCTGGTTTAACAAGAACAAAAAATAACGTTACTGTTTTAACTAAAAATATTGGTTTATTCTCAATATCTTGTATTATGTTCTACTTCGTAGGTTATAATGCAATGTATGGTGATGGAAATGCCTTCATTGGTTCTATCTCAATGTTTAGTGGTGAAAATGCACCAGATGCAGCATATCCTGCATTTGCAGACTTTTTCTTCCAAGTAATGTTCGTTGCAACTGCTGCATCGGTAATCTCAGGAACAGTAGCTGAAAGAATGAAATTATGGCCATTCTTAATCTTTGTTGTTGTGTTATCTTCTTTAATTTACCCTATTCAAGGTCATTGGACATGGGGAGGAACTGAATTAGGTGGTTTAATTGCTGGTTTCTCTGACTTCGCTGGTTCAACTATTGTTCACTCTGTTGGTGGATGGGCTGCATTAGCTGGTGTACTAATTCTTGGTGCTAGAAAAGGTAAATATGGTAAAAATGGACAAGTAAGACCAATTCCTGGTTCAAACTTAACATTAGCTACATTAGGTACATTCATTTTATGGATGGGATGGTTTGGATTTAATGGTGGTTCTCAATTAGCATTAGGTTCTAAAGTTGATATTGATGGAATTGCTATGGTTGTAGCTGATACAAATATGGCTGCTGCTGCTGGTGCTATTGCTGCTGCACTTTTAACTCAACTTATTTACAAAAAAGTTGATTTAACTATGGTTTTAAATGGTGCTTTAGCTGGTCTTGTATCTTGTACTGCTGGACCTGATTTAGGTATGTTAGTTGCATTTGTTGAAGGTATTGTTGGTGGTGCTTTAGTTGTATTTGCTGTTCCGTTCTTTGACAAGTTAAGAATTGATGATCCTGTTGGTGCTTTATCTGTTCACTTAGTAGCAGGTATCTGGGGAACAATAGCTGTTGGTATCTTTAATCCTGATGTGACTATTTTAGCACAAATCAAAGGTATTGTTGTAATTGGTGCATTCGTATTCATCGCTTCATTCATTGTATGGAAAATATTAGATATTACAATTGGACTTAGAGTTGATGAAGAAACTGAGATTAATGGTCTTGACATTCATGAAACAGGACTTGAAGCTTATCCAGAGTTCAAAAGAGCCTAAGGAGTATAATAGATGAAAAAGATTGATGTAATTATAAAACCGTTTAAATTAGAAGATGTAAAAGATGCTTTAGTTGAAGCAGGAATTACAGGTATGACCGTAAGTGATGTAAAAGGTTACGGTAGACAACAAGGTCACTCTGAACTTTACAGAGGGGCTGAGTATGTAGTAGATTTTTTACCAAAGATTAAAATAGAGATGGTTGTATCAGAAGAAATGGTTGATGCAGCTATTAGTGCAATTACTGAATCTGCTAAAACTGGAAAAATTGGTGATGGTAAGATTTTTGTTTCTTCTTTAGATGATGTAGTTAGAATTAGAACTGAAGAAAGAGGTTCTGAAGCTATCTAATCTCTAAAGATTAGAATCTATACAATACAATTCAAGAGACATACTTTTTCTTGGATTGTATATTTTTTATACACAAACCTTCTATACAAATATTTTTTATACCTATATAATAAAAGAAAACAAACAAAGGAATCTTTTATGGGTGTAGAAGTATCTTACGTGATTGACACGCTATATGCAATCTTTGCAATGACTCTTATTATTTTCATGGTACCAGGCTTTGCGATGCTTGAAGCAGGTATTGTTAGAACAAAAAACGTTACAGCAGTATTAACTATTAATACTTTAATTTATGCTATTGCTTCATTAGCATTTTTACTTGTTGGTTACTCAATAGCTTTTGGTGATTTTGGAGCTGATGGTATGAGTAAATGGGCAGCATTTTTATTCCAAATGGCATTTGTAGGAAAAGTAGTAAATATTATGAGTGGTGGGGTTAGTGAAAGAGCTAAAGTTATTCCCTTAGCATTATTTACTATTATCATGGCAGCAGTTGTTTATCCTTTAGTTGTAAATGTTACTTGGGGAGCAAACTTACTTGAAGGTACAGCTTTAGCTTTATCTATGTATGACTTAGCTGGTTCAACTGTTATTCACTCAACTGGTGGATGGGCTTTATTAGCAGCAATTTTAATCATAGGATCAAGAAAAGGAAGATACACACCAACTGGTGGAATTAGAGTTATTCCTGCATCAAATATTCCTTTAGTAACATTAGGTGCATTTCTTTTATGGATAGGTTGGTTTGGATTTAATGGTGGTTCTGTTGGTTCAATTGCTTCAAAAGAAGGTGCAGATGCAGTAGCTTTAACTATAATGAATACAAATACAGCAGGTCTTGCAGGTGCTATTATGGTAGCGATCGTTATGCAAATCAGATATGGTAAACTTGACTTAACAATGATCTTAAATGGTGCTTTAGGTGGATTGGTAGCAATTACAGCAGGTCCAGATTTATATGATATTTATACTCCAATCTTAATTGGTGCAATTGGTGGAGCATTAGTTGTATTTGGTGTATCTTTCTTTGATAAATTAAGAATTGATGATCCAGTAGGTGCTTTATCTGTTCACTTAGTAAATGGTATTTGGGGTACATTAGCTGTAGGTATCTTTGCTTCAAATGGTGAAGATATTACATTTATGGGACAATTAAAAGGTGTAATTGTTGTAGCAATCTTTGCCTTTGTAGTTTCATATATACTTCTATACATTATCAATAAAGTATTACCTCTAAGAGCTCACAAAGATGAAGAGGTTCAAGGGCTTGATGTTGAAGAGTGTGGGGTAGAGGCGTATCCAGAATTCAAAAGAGCCTTCTAAAAATTGTAGTTATTGAGCATCTTTTGCTTAATCTCTGCGTTGGAGTATAAGTTTTACTACTCACTTACTTGAAGTAAGCTCCTACGTAAAACTTATAATCCGCCTTGACCTTAAACAAAATATACTCAATTCTTACAATTTTAGATAAGAAAAGTGAGTAGAGTTTTGTTTGGTTTTATTATTAAATAGTCATAAAAAAGGCTAGATAATTTAAATTTAAAAAAATTTTGTTAAAATATACGAACTTAAAAAAGGATTAATAGTGAAAAAAATTGAAGCTGTAATTAAACCGTTTAAATTAGAAGATGTAAAAGATGCATTAACAGAAGCAGGTATTACTGGTATGACTGTTTCAGATGTAAAAGGTTATGGTAGACAACAAGGTCACTCTGAACTTTACAGAGGTGCTGAATATGTTGTTGACTTTTTACCAAAAATTAAATTAGAACTGATTGTTTCAGAAGAAGATGTTGACTCTACAATTTCTGTTATCACAGAAGCTGCAAAAACTGGGAAAATTGGTGATGGTAAGATCTTTGTTTCTCCAATTGAAAAGATTGTAAGAATCAGAACTGGTGAAGAAGATGAGGAAGCGATTTAATGAGTAGTGTTACTACTTTTGAAATTAATGAGCCTTTAGATATGCACCTTCACTTACGTGATGGTGATATGCTAAAGCTTGTTGGTCCACTAACATCAAATACTTTTAGTGGTGCTTTAATAATGCCTAACTTGGTACCACCAGTTACTACTAAAGAAGCATTATTATCTTATAAACAAAGAATTAAAGAAGCATGTGAAGGTGATACTTTTGAGCCTTATTGCACGCTTTTCTTTCAAAATGATTATTCTTATGAATTTTTGGAAGATGTTAAAGATGATATTATAGGTATTAAACTTTATCCAGCAGGAATTACTACAAACTCTGAAACGGGTGTTTCTTCTATGGATGTTGAAGTTTTAAGACCTACACTTGAATCAATGAGTAAACTAGGGATTCCTTTATGTGTTCATGGTGAAACAAATGGTTTTGTTATGGATAGAGAAAAAGAGTTTATGCCAATTTATGAATCAATTGCTGCTGCTTTCCCTGACTTAACAATTATTATGGAACATATTACTACTGCGGATGCGGTGGAATTAATGGATAAATATGATAATCTTCATGCAACAGTTACATTACATCATTTACTTATTACACTTGATGATGTTGCAGGTGGAATGTTACAACCACATCTTTTCTGTAAACCAATTGCAAAAAGACCTGAAGATAGATCAGCTTTATTAGATGCAGCCTTAAAAGCTCATCCAAAACTTATGTTTGGTTCAGATTCTGCGCCACACCCAAAACATAAAAAAGAGTGCTGTGGTTGTGCAGCAGGTGTATTTACTTCACCAATTGCATTACAAGTACTAACTGAGTTATTTGAGAAGTACCAAGCTTTAGAGAACCTAAACGCTTTTGTATCTTTAAATGCTCAAAAAATATATAACTTCAAACCTTTAACTAAGAAAATAAAATTAGTTAAAAAAGATTTTGTAGTACCTGAAATTTATGAATATAAAAATGAAAATGTAGTACCAATGTACGCAGGGGAAACTTTATCTTGGAGTATAGAGGATTAAAAATTAAAGAGGAAATTTAATATTTCCCTTTTCTTTTCTCTTCTTCTTTTTCTTTTAGAAGTCTTCTGATATTTTCGGAAGTCTCTTGAGCTTTTGTGATTCTTTCTTCTCTCATCACTCTTAATGTATCTAATGTCTCTTGTTTCTCTTTATCAAGATTAGTTTGAATTTGTATAGCTTTTCTATTGTTTGAAACTCCTGATACTGTAAGGAATTTTTCTTTTTTATTAATATAAACTTTTGTAGAAGCTGATGTGGCATTTTTATTAAATACTATAATGTCATTTTCTTTAAGGTTAATTATTTCTTCTGCTGTTAATTCTGTTTCAGCCATAATAGCTTCAATTTTCATTTTAGCACCGGAAATAAGTGTTGTAATATCTCTTTTTCTACTTGATTTTCTATTCTTACCCTCAGAGAATACTTTCTCAACAACCTTACCAAGTAAGGGTTCAATATATGAAATAGGGTAACAAATAGATAGGAAACCTGACTCTTCATCAATAGTTACTTCAAGTACAACAAGTAAAACGATCTCATGATCTGAAATAATTTGGATTGCATTTGCATTTGTATCTTTTGATTCAACTTTAAAGTTAAGAGTTGATACATCATCCCATGTTCGATAAAGATTTTTAATAACCAATTCATAAAAATGATCAAGTATTTCAACTTCAATTTCAGTTAATTCTCTATCTAGATTATCACTTGTATTAACTGCACCTGAACCTAATAACTCAGCAATAATTTTATGTGAAATTCCTGGGTTTGATTCAATTACAATTCTTCCTTCCATAGGTTTAATAGAAAGAGTATTTAGTGATGTAATTTGAGGAATAGATAAAATAAACTCCCCATAAGTCATTTGTTCAATTGAGTAAAGTTTAATATCCACAATTTTTCGAAGCATGGCTGAAAGATCTGTTATAAAGTCTCTTAGCATTTTATCATGCATAGTTGAAAAGGCTTTAAATTGCTCTGGTGATATTCTATTTGGTTTTTTAAAATCGTAAATTGAATAGTTTTTTTCTTTTGATACAACTTTATCGGCGGGAGTTGCATTATCAATGTCCTCACCTTGTTCGGCAATATCTAAAAGTGCATCAATTTCATCTTGACTTAAAAATTCTGCCATACTATCCTCTTATCTCAAATTCAACATCAATAGCACCAAGTTCTTTTATCATCTTTAGTGTATCAATTATCTCTGTCATTGGTAGCTTCATAACTTTCATAGCTCTAACTAAATCAGAAACAGTTGGTTGTGCTCTTGTGTCAATTCTTGCATTGTTTATATCAACTACAGGTTTATCTACGATTTTAACACCATCACCAACATCTACACCTTTATTTAGCTTTTCATCTCTCCATTGATTATCTTTAAGTGGAGATTTTTTGATTCTGATCGTAAATGAATCTCTTGCAATAGTAACAGGATCTATTATAATATCTCCACCAGTAATAACAGATTTTCTATTCATGTCAATTATGATTTTCTTTTTAAAGCTGGAATCTAATTCAATTCCCTCAACTAAAGCTATAAACTTAACAATAGACATCTCAGGTGGTTTTATTACATCAATTGTTCTTGTATCTAAAGCCGTTGCTAATTTTCTTCCAAATTTTTTATTGATTTTTGTTTGAATTAAGTCTGCATTTTTTGCAGAACTTTTAAGTAAACTAAGTCTAATTGAATCTTCATCTTTTAAACTAAAGTCAATCTCATTTTCAACTGTTGCACCATCGTAAATAAAGCCTGTTGTTTCATTATCAGCATCTGCCACAATAGTTCCTTGGGCTAGTGCATAAACTTTTCCATCTACACCTTTTAGCTGAGTTATTAGTAACTCACCTTTATCAACAGATTTTGCATCACCTATTGTAGATACTTTTATTTTTACTTTATCACCTTGTCTTGAAAATGGAGGAAGTTTCCCTGTTACCATTACAGCTGCAATATTTTTTGAGTTTATTGACCCTGCTGGTATTTTTATATATGAGTTTCTAAGAAGGTTTTGTAAACTTTGCATGGTAAACTTAGATTTGTCACCAGTTCCTGCTAGTCCAACTACTAAACCATATCCAATAAGTTGGTTTTCTCTAATTCCAATTATGTTTGATATATCTTTTATAGTTTGGGAATATAACGATGAGATAAATAATACTACTAAAAAAAAATACTTCAAAATAAACACCCTCTAATTAAGTGTATTTATTTTATCAAAAATTTAATAAAAAAAGGTATAATCTATACAATAAAAATGATTGTATTATAGGGTTTTGGTTTGAATGTATATATTTATGGTAATAGCGGATTTAAAAAAGAAATTCATGAGACTTTAGAACATGCCAATATTAAATTTAAACTTGATGCAAATAGCATTATAAAAGACATTAATAACCTAGAAGAATTAAAAACAATTATTAAAAATAATCCTAATGATATATATCTAATTGATGATGAAAAAATTATCAAAAAAGATGGCTTCTCAAAAAAAATAAAATTTCTTACCCCTAAAGATGGTATTGAAGAAGAGTTTCTTCTTGACAATGGAATTGCTGATTTATCAGTAGATTCTTTAAAAGAAATCCCAAAATATATTATAGAAAAATACGAACAGCAAAAAAAAACTGAAACACAAGATATTCAAAACTCAATTGCAGATATTGTAGATGATGCATACAATCAAGAAGAAGAAAATAATAAAACTGAAGAAACTAAAGATAATTTAGATAACTCAACTGATTTAGATTTTTCAGATGATTTTGAATTAGATGCTGAGTTAGCTTCATTACTTGAAAAAGGTGAGGAGTCAGCTGTTGAAATAATCGAAGAAGAAACACCACAAGATGACAAAATTGAAGAAAACTTTGATTTTATTGATGAGTCTGATAATCTAATGTCTGAAAAAGAGTTAGAAAATTTGATGAATTTTGAAGATGATATGGGCTTAAACAATAGTTCTTTTGATTATGATGAAAACAGCAATAACGAAGATAGTGAACTTCAAAACTTTGAAGAAGAGTTAAATAATGATGAAAATGAGATAGATTCCCTTATTAACGATTTAGAAAATGATGATATAATAAGTCAATTAGATAATGAATTGGACTTTAAGCCAATAGAAGAGAATATTGAAGAAGATCACGAAGATTTAGAGGACTTATTAAGTGAAGACTTTTTAGCTAAGGATGAGTCTTTTACTAAAGATATTGACGAAACAATTCAAGGAGAGAAGATGAGTGATGAATTTTCAGAATTAGATTCATTAAATGAAAATGATATTTTAAGTGCTATTGAAAATTTAGATGATGTGGAATCTATAAATACTAAGAGTTTAGAATCACAGCTTCCATCTTCTTCAAATAGTAGTAAAAATGAACAAAGTATTGAAGTAAGTAGTTCTAGTGCACAAGATATTGCAGAACTTATTACTAAACTTTTAAATAATAAAACATTAGAGATCACAATCAAGATAAAAGATTAATAATGGATTTAATGTCTATTGCAGAGAATACTGTAAAAATCATCCTTATTTTGGGAATGCCATCATTAATTGTAAGTATGATAATTGGTTTAATAATTTCAGTATTTCAAGCAGTAACTCAAGTAAGTGATGCTTCTTTATCCTTTGTACCTAAAATGATTTTTGTATCAGCTTTTATATTAGTAACTTTACCATGGGTAGGTGATCATATAGCTACATATACAAAAGATCTTTGGGATTTGATATTGATATTTGGGAACTAGATTATGATTGAAAAACTATATAATTTAAAACAAACTCAAACTGATCAAAAACTAATGGAAAAAGGTCAATTACAAGCAAAAATTGATACTTTAGATGCTGAAATTATGTTTACTCAAAATAAAATAGATACAGCAACACTTCATAAATTTGGTTCAGTATCAGATTTTGCAGTCTTAGCGATGCATAAAAATACAATGAGACAACATATATCAAAACTTGATGAAGAAAAAAAAGAACTTGAAAAGCTTATGGAAGCAGTAGTAGAAGAGGTAATTGAACTTCAAAAAGAGACAGAACAATTTGCCTATATTTTAGAAGAAGAAAAAAGAGAAGCTTTAAAGAAGTTACTTTTAGCAGAACAAGAAGCTTCAGAAGAGTATATTCAAAGTAAATATATAAGTGGTTAAGAAGGAGTGTTTTTGATAAGAATTTTAATGTTTGTGGTTTTATCTTTTTGTTTTACTTATGCCCAGCAGTCAAATGATAGTAGTTCTCTTACAAAGCAAAAATTAGAAATTAAAGAGCTAAAAAAAGAATTAAATCTTTTTTATAACCAAAAAGAAAAAGAGTATCAAGAAAGAAAAAAAGAATTAGAAACAATTTTAGCAAAAATAGAGTCTGAAAAAAAAGAAATTGAGCAACTTTATAGTAAAAATGAACAAACTTTAAGAGATATAAATCAAACAGTTGAGAGTAAAACAACAAAAATTTTTAACAAAATGAAGCCAAAAGTAGCATCGAAAATTTTTGATGAAATGATTGCTGAGGGAAAACTTGAAGATGTTTTTGATATAATCATTAGATTAAAAGAGAAAAATATCACACTATTATTTAAATCATTAAGTGTTCAAAACGCAGCACAATTAACTGAAATGTTAGAGAATTTTAATATAAAAGATGAAAAGGGAGAGTAATGGCAGAAGAAACAGAAGCACAGGGAAATAATTCAGGTGGTGGAAAAGGATTAATGATAGTGCTTATTGCACTTGTTGTTATTCTTATTTTAGCTGTAGCTGGTGGGGCTTATTTCTTATATTCACAAGGAGTACTTTCTCCAAAAGATGGTCAAACTCAAGAAGAAACAGTTAAAAAAGAAGAAGCAGGTGACTCAAAAGAGACATTTAAAGCAGAGCTTAATGATTTAGTATTAAATATTACTAACTCAAAAGGTAGAGAAAAACTAATGAAACTATCTTTTGCTATTAAAAGTGTTGAGCCTTCAATTGCTGCTTTAACAGAAAATTATAGAGCAGAGATTATTGATGTTGTTATTAGACAAATAAGTGCTAGAAGTTCTGAAGAGTTATTAACTGTTGGTGGAAAAGCCTTATTAAAAGAAGAGTTAATTGAAGAAATTAATACTGTATTAAATGAAGCGACTTCTTCAAATGAAGATATTAAAGCTAATCACATTAAGCAAATACTTTTCACTACATTTGTAATTAAATAAGAAGTCAAGAATGATAGTTGCTGTAAAGAGAAATAAAAAACAAAAACTTATAAAGTTTTTATCACTTGTTGTTGTTATTCTTATGTTTGCAGGTTATTACTGGCATATGAGTAATGAGATGCAAAAACAACAAGAAGCTGAACTTCAAGCTAAACAAGCAGCACTTCAAGAGCAAAAAGCAAAAGATGACGAAAAGAAAAAAGTTGAAGGTATAATAGTTAGTGAAGTTCAAAAAGCTGTTGAGTTAATAGGTCAAGAAAATGTACGACATGTTAAGATTATAGAAAATAGATTAATTTTAATTTGTGAATTAAATACTAATCTTGAGCCTTTAATGGTAAGATATGGAACAATGGCTTTAGTTAAAAACACACTAAATGAAATAATTATTGCTATTGATGTTCAATATATATTAAAAAGCAAACTAAATGTATAAATACACCTATCCTTTAATAGCAGCACTTTTTTTTAGTGCTTGTGCCTCAAATGAACCCCAAATAAAATTTGAAGAACCAAAAGTTCAAATACCAAAACCCCAACCAAAACCAAAGAAAAACAAAGGCTCACTATACTCTATGGAAGGGACTTCATTATTTGCAGATAAAAAAGATCTTCAGATTGGAGATATTATTCAGGTAAACATTGATGAGAATTTAACATCAAATACAAACAATAAAAGAGAACTTTCAAATGATAGAAATAGTAGTTTAGGTGGAGGACTTTTAGCAGGTACTGGTACTAATACTTTAGGTGGTACAGCTTCTGGAATTGCAGATAAATTTAATAGAAATCTTGGAGTTGATTTTTCAACACAAAGTAGTAACTCTGATTCAGGGGAAGTGAAAACAAGTTTTGCTGAGAGTTTTTCTACTTCAATCTCGGCAATAATAGAACAAACATATCAAAATGGTAACTACTATATTAAAGGCTCTAAAGAGTTGTTGATTGATGGACAAAAACAAGTTATAATAGTTACAGGTGTGATAAGACCATATGATATTAGTTCTGAAAATTCAATTAGCTCAAACCAAATAGCTAATCTAAAACTTATGTATGATAAAGAAGGTACTGAAGCTGATATTATGGAAACTCCATGGGGAATTAAACTCATGAGAGCCATATGGCCTTTTTAATCTAATTTTAAGAAATGTAATGCAATAATTAGACAATATACTATAAAGGAGTCTCTATGCTTAATACATTAAATGTTTCTCAAACGGGTTTAACAGCTGCAAAGATAGCAGTTGAGAATGTTTCTAATAATATAGCTAATGAGAATACTCCTGGTTATAAAAAAAGAGTTGTTGATATAAAAGAGCTTGAGCAAACTGACACTAGATTTACAGGTCGTGGTGTTGGTGCTGATAACGCATATAGGGTTACAAACCAGTATATGTTTGACAGGCTTATGACTGAAAATACTAGGGAACAAGGATATACTAAACTTTCAAGCATTTTAGGAAGTGTAGAGACAGCTTTTAAAGAGACTGACAGTAGTGGTTTCTCTTCAGATTTAAATAGATATTTCCAAGCAGTTGAAAACTTAAGGTCAAATCCAAATTCAGAAGTATATAAAAATGGACTTATAAACGAAGGTAAACTTTTAGTTGAATCTTTACAGAATTTATATACAGGAATTGAAAGAGCCCAAGAATTAGAAGAACATGAATTAGGTTCGAATGTAGATAAAGTAAATGATATTCTTAGTGAAATAGGTCAAATCAATGAAAAGTTAGGTAAGCAAACAGAAGCTACAAATGACTTACTTGATAGAAGAGACTATTTAGAAGAACAGTTATCTTCTTATGTTGATATTAAAGTAGATAGATCCTATGGTGAGTATGAACTTAAAATTGCAGGTAATGTAGCAGTAAGATACAACACGAATGTAAGAGATGTGAGCGTTCAAGAAGAGCATAAGGCTCAGATTGATAGATTTGCGGATGATGCAGGGACTGGAAGTAGTTTAACATTTATAGATAATACTACAGGTGCAGTAAGCAATACTCCAGAAACTGGTGATAAAATAACATATAAACTTAATAATGACCAAGAAGTAACTATAACAGTTGGTAGTTCACAATATACTGACAAAGATGGAAATACAGTAGATATTGATTTTGATGAAGATGGTACTCCTGATGTTGTAGATGCAAATAATTATGTAAGAGCTTTGGCTTATGCAATTAATGATAATCCAAGTACAAAAGGATTAATTACAGCATATAATGGTAATTATAGAATTGATGAGCATGGAGATAAAATTGATATCGATGGTGAAGATAAATTTCTACTTATAGAATCAGATAGTCCAGGTGTAAATGGGAAGTTTGAAGGAAGAATTACTATTACTGAAAGTAATGATGTAGATGGTGATGGTAATCTTGATGAAGTTAGAAATAGTTTTTATAAAGATGAACTTCAAAGTCATGATGCTGTAAGTAGAACTTATGTTGCAATTTATGACAAAGAAGTTGATTTAAAATCTGGTGTTTTAAAAATCCAAACAGATAACATAAGTTCTGATTCACCAAACAATAAGCTTGAAACTTATAAAGATAAGCTTGATAAGTTTGCAAAAGTTTTAGCCGATGTAACTGATAAATATATAAGAATAGGTATAGATGAGTACAAATTTGGAGAAAAAGCAATTGATGAACTTGATAGTACTGTTGGAGATACTGTTAAACTAGGACTATTTTCTGGAACAAGTGTAGGTACTTTGAAATTTAATGAAACTGCAATTAATGATTTAGATCAAAAAGATTTAGATTATTTAGCTGAATTACAATGGAAAAAAGATTTATCTTTTAATGATGGGGCACAAGACCCAACAGATAATGATAGAACATCTTTTTCAGAGTTTTTCCAAGAAATTAGAGCTATTGTATCTGAAGATAAAGAAAGTACGGATTTTGTTTTAGATACTCAAAAAGATATTAAAGCAGCTTTAACATCTTCATATAATGAACATGTGAAAGTTGATAAAGACGAAGAAATGGTTAATTTAATTAAGTTTCAATCAGCATATACAGCAAACGCTAAAATTGTAACTGTAATTGATGAAATGCTACAGACTTTATTAGGTCTTAAAAGATAATAAGGAGTAAATTATGGCTGAAGGAATTTTAGGATTAGGAACAGGACAATCTACTGCTTTAAATCAAGATTTAATTGATAAATTAAAAGCAGCAGAGAGAAGAGCCCAAGTAGAGCCATTAGAAACAGATTTAGAAGATATTGTAAAAGAAAAAGAAACTTTTGCCACTATTGATGCAAAAGTAAATGAATTATTGGCAGCAATAAAACCTTTTGACTTATTTGTTACAAGTGGATCAAATGCTTTTGAAGAAAAATCAGCAACTACATCAGGAGATTCTGTTGTTTTTAATGCAACCGATTCTAAAAATGTAAACACAGGTATTACAACTGTTGATGTAAAAGGTTTAGCTCAAAAAGATGTGTATCAATCAGATGCTATTAATGGTGCTACAAAAGATGCTTTAGGTGATATTGGAACTTTAAGTATTGAAGTTGATGGCACTACACATACTTTTGATACATCGACTTATGCAACTTATGATGAACTAGCAACTGCAATAAATGATACTACAGGTATTAATGCCTCTTTAGATCAAGTAGGTGATGATTCATATAGATTAGTTTTAAAAAGTGAAAGTTCAGGGCTTGCAAATGCTTTAACAATTTCAGGTGCAGCTAGTCAAGCTCTAGGTTATACAACAGATGGTACAACAACAAATGCTACAAATCATACTTTAACAGCACAAAATATGAGTTTAGAAGTTGATGGGGTTGCTTATTCTTCTGCTGAAAATAAAATTACTGTTGATGGTTTAGATATAACTGCAACAAAAGAAGGAGTTTCATCTATTAATGTAAGTAAAGATACTTCTCTTGTTGAAACACAAATAACAGATTTTATTTCAAAATATAATGAATTAGTTGATTTAGTTGGTACAGAAATAGATAGTGCGGATAGTGCTATTGCGGATAAATCATCATTAAGAACAATGCTTTCTCAAATAAAAGAAAAATTCTTTGGTGAATATGGTGAAAATTCTGATAAATCTTTATTTAATTATGGATTTGAGTTAGATAAAACAGGTAAAATATCTCTAGATTTAGTTGCTTTCAATAAAGTTTTATCGGACAATCCAGAAGAATTGAAAGATATATTTGTAGGTACAGCTGCTAAAGAAGGTTTTGGAACACAGTTAAAAGCTACTTTAGATGAAATGAATTTTACAGGCGGATTATTAGATGCTTATGAAAAAGGTATTGATTCAAGAGAAGAAACTCTTGAAAAAGAAAAAGAAAAATCTATAGAAAAGTTAGATGATAAATATAGTCAGTTAGCAAATCAGTTTGCAGCTTATACTGCACTCATTACACAATTTGAATCTTCTTTCTCAGGTCTAAAAATGATGATTCAACAATCTACAACAAGCTAGGAAAAAGAGAAAATTATTTTTTCTCTTTTTGTTTAAAATTAAGCAAATATATAATATACTTATTACTAGATGAATAACGGAGATACTTTATGGGATTAGATGTATATAATCAACAAAACGCAGTTTCAGATGACCCTTATGTACTGATACTTAAATTATACGAAGGTATAATTAAATATCTTTCATTTGTAAAAAATGCAATGGAAGAGGGTGATATAGAAGCAAAGTTCACTTATATAAATAAAACAATCGCTATTTTTGATGAGTTAAGAAATGTTTTAGACTTTGATGGTGGAGATGTTGCATATTATTTAGATGGATTATATTTATATCAAATAGAGACACTTTTTTCTGCTGGTATTGACGATAATATAAATGCTGTAAATCAAGTAATGAAAGTAGCACAAGGGTTAATTGAAGCATGGAAAGAAGAGACAGGTCAATAAAGGCCTTAGAAGAACTAAAAAGGATTGATTCCTTAGAATCTTATGAAAAAGCCGATGCTCTTGTATTATGGTATGAAGAGCATATAGGTCAAAACAGTGTAGAAGATTTTGACTTAGAACTTGAAGATCTTAAACAAATGGAAGAACTTTTTTTCAAAAGTATAAACTTTCTAAAAAATCAAAAAACACAAGCAAGAGATGATTTAAGTGAAACTAGAAAGATGAAAAAATTTTTAAATAATTAGCTCATCTAAATCTATATTTTTTTCATATAAATAAAATCTTATATTTTTAGGTATTTTTCTTACTCTACATTTTTCTTTAAATTTTTTATCCATTGTTATTTTTGAAGCAGGACAAATAAAAATATATTTATCTGTAATACTTACTGATACTTTATGTGAAACTATAATTTCTTTTTGTTTTAAAATCTCATCTCTTGAAGCCTTTGAAAGTATAAAGCCTCTTCTTTTTAAACTTTTGTCTATAAGTCTAATATTTAAGTTATTATCATTTAAGTTTTCATAAATTTCAAGCTCAGCAATTTTTTGAATATATTTATTATTTGTATTTAAAGAGTTTATATCTTCTTGTAGATATTCAAAGGAGTTTATAACTCCATGTTTAAACTCATTTACAAACTTATCACTAAAGTTGTGTCTAAAATAGTTTCTTTTGTATTTTGTATCACTATTCGTTTCATCTATAAAGTATTTTAATTCATTTGTTTTTAGGTAGTTTTCTAGTTCCTCTTTCGTAGTATTTAAAAGAGGCTTGTAGATTTTATAAAACTCTTTTTCTTCCCATGTATTAAAGCCAATAAGTTCACTTAGTCCTGCACCTTTTGAAAATTGCATCATAAACCATTCTAATTTATCATTTAGTTGATGTGCTGTAATTAAAGTAGTGTAGTTATGCTCTTTGATAAGTTCTTCAAAGAAAGCATATCTTATATCTCTTGCTTTTTTTTCAAAATTTGAGCCTTCTAAAAATACTTCTTTTATGAAAACTTTTTTATTATATTTTTTAGCAAGGTTTTTTGTATAAGTTACTTCTTCTTTTGATTGTTCTCTTAGATTATAATCAACAATAGCAATATCAAAAGGAATATTTTCTTTAAGAAGAAGAAAGAATAATGCGCAAGAGTCTATTCCTGCTGAAAAAGCAAGGAGGTTTTTTGACTCTTTTATTGCACTAAAGTTTAAGTTCATGTTATTTGATAACAGTTGCTAGTAGTTTATCACCTATAAGTTCTGTGACTTTTACAGTATAAATTTTCCCAAACTCTAACTGTTTTTGTTCACCTTTTTCATCTACTAATTCATTATCATTGATGTAAATTTCACCATCAATATCAGGAGCCCAGATAGTTTTTCTAGCACTTAATAAGTATTCGTGTTCATCACTCTCACCATCCACATAAACCTCAAAAGTTTGACCTATTTCTTTTTCAAGTGATTCTTGAGTTGTTTGAGCAATGATTTCACCTAAAATATCAGCTCTTTCATCAATAATTTCTTGTTCTACTTTTGCATCTGATTTTGAAGCTGTTGTTCCTTCTTCATCAGAGTAAGAAAATACATTTGCTCTATCAAATTTATACTCTTCAATATATTTTGCTAAAGCTTCAAAGTCTTCTTGTGTTTCACCTGGATGACCTGCAATAAATGTAGTTCTTACAAAAGAGTTTGGCTTTGATTTCATATGATCCATAAGTTCAATCAGTTTTTCAACACCTTTTCCTCTTTTCATAATTTTTAGCATCGAAGGTGTGATGTGTTGAAGTGGCATATCAAAGTAGTTTACAAATACATTTGAATCTGCAATTTTATCAATAAGTGATAAAGTAGTAGTTGATGGATAAAGATATAAGATTCTAGCAGTTTTTATACCCTCAATTTTTTCAACGCACGAAACAAGTTGTTCTAAACCATCTTTTTCTCCTAAGTCTCTTAAGAATGAAGAAGAGTCTTGTGATACAAATGAAAAGTCTGTAAAGCCTTGAGATATAAGTGATTTTACTTCTTTTTCTAAAGATTCAAGAGTTCTTGAGTGAAGTTTCCCTTTGAAACTAGGGATTGCACAGAAAGAACAAGCTTGATTACATCCTTCACTTAGTTTTACATAAGCGTGGTAGTTTGAACCTGTGATTACTCTATCATTTGTATCATTTGCTAAAAATACATCATTTGTAAAGTTTGATCTTTTTGCATTTACAAGTTCATCAATTCTATCATAGTCACCAACACCTGTAAATACATCGATTTCAGGTAGTTCTTTTTGTAAATCTTCTTTATATCTTTCACTTAAACAACCAGCCATAACTAGAACTGATTCTTCTTTTCTTTCATCATGTAAATTTAAAATTGTATTGATACTCTCTTCTTTTGCCGAGTCAATAAAACCACATGTATTTACAATAATAACATCTGCGTTTGAAGTATCATCTGTAAGTGTATAATCTTTTAGTTTTCCAAGCATTACTTCTGAATCAACAAGGTTTTTTGTACAGCCAAGTGATACTAGATGTAATGATTTATCAGGATTTTGAGTTGTAAATTTCATTTGTTACCTATTACTTTTTTCGCAATTTTATCATAAATTTAGTAAAAGTTTAAATTTAAATAAAATTGTGAAAAAAGAATAGGGTTTTTTTATTTGTTTTTTGCTGCTTTATAGCCAAATATTATCAAGTAGTCTTGTATTCCCAAATCTTGCAACTACAAGAATTACTGTGTTTTTTAGTTCAATTGTTTCTATCTCATCAAACTCTTTATTTACAATAGCTACATATTCCACATCTAAGTCTTTCATAACTTCATGGATTTTCTCTTTTATTTTTTTTACTTCAAATTCACCTTTTGCTATAAGTGAAGCAGCACTATAAAGTGATTTTGAAATAAGCAAGGCGTCTTTTCTTTGAGTTTCATCAAGATATACATTTCTTGAACTCATAGCAAGTCCATCTTTTTCTCTTACAATATCACATGGCACTATATTTATAGGCAAGAAAAGGTTTTTAACCATTTGTTCTATAAGTGATAGTTGTTGTGCATCTTTCTTTCCAAAATAAGCATTTGTTGGTTGAACTAAGCCAAATAGTTTTAAAACAACTTGTAAAACACCATCAAAATGACCTGGTCTGCTTTTACCTTCTAGCATATAGCTTTTATTTGGAGCTTTTATCAAAATCTCTTCACTTCCATACATAGTAGAAATCTCAGGCATAAATACATAATCAACTTTGCACATCTCACAGATTTTTTTATCTGCTTCATCACGTCTTGGATATGCATCTAAATCCTCTCCTGGAAGAAATTGTGTAGGGTTTACAAAGATAGATACTATAACTATCTCATTTTCACATCTTGCTTTTTTGATTAAAGAGATATGTCCATCATGTAAAGCTCCCATTGTTGGAACAAAGCCAACTGTTGAGTTAATATTTTTTCTAACTTCTTGTAGCTCGTCTATAGTTTTTAAAACTTTCAATTATGTTTCCTTAATTAAATTTTTTATTTTCCATCATAGTTTGGGTTTAGTTTTAGCAAGAATAAATCTGCTAGGATATTTCCAAGTAGTGTTAAAAATGCTCCAATGATTAATATTCCCATAATAACAGGATAGTCATGAGCTAAAGCACTTTGGAAAAATAAAAGTCCCATTCCATCAATAGAAAAAATTGTTTCAAGTATTACTGAACCACCAATGATTCCTGGAAGTGATAATCCAAGTAGTGTAATAACTGGTGGATATAGATTTGGTAAGATATAGTATCTTAATATTTGTTTGTTATTTAAACCTCTAGCCTTTGCAAAGAAAATATAATCAGACTTTAAAATCTCAATAGTTAGTGATCTAATATATAAAGTCAAACTTCCAATTCCACTAAAAATTATAATAGAAATAGGAAGTATTAAATGCCATGCAAAGTCTAAATAGTAGGCTAAACTTCCATCATCTGGTACTGAGTGTAATCCTGCTATTGGTAAAACTTCGAAGTTTATAGCAAAAATTAAAACTAAAAGCAAGGCTAAATAAAAAGAAGGCATAGAAAAACTAAGAAGTGATAACTGTCCTGTAAATCTATCAAAAAAACTATTTTTATTTAAAGCTGCTTTTATTCCAAGATATAGTGAGATGAAAAAGATAAATACCATAGAAATCACATTTATTATAAGTGTGATTGGAATTCGACTTAAAATCTCATCTTTTACTTGCGAACCACTAGCAAAGGAAATACCAAAGTCAAGTTGAACCATAGCAATAAGCCAAGAGAAATACTGTACATATAAAGGCTTGTCTAAACCATAAATAGCTTTTAATTGAGCAATTGACTCTTCTGTAATATTAGGGTTTAACTGCCCACTTGCAAAAAAAGAGTTTGGCGCTGCATTTATAGCTATAAATGAAATCAAACTAATTATAAAAAGCATGATGATAAGGTATAACAGCTTTTTCCCCAATACTTGCATCTAATTCTTAACCTTTTTCATTTTATTTTGAGATATTTTAGCATTTTTTATCTGTGATTTAATATCTTAAGATTTTTCCATCCAATAATGAGGAATACCATCTTCAAGATGCTCACTTTTTATGGCTTTGAAACTAAAACTTTCGTAAAATTTCTTTAGATATGATTGAGCTTCAATAATTATGTTTTTTTCAGGCCATTTTTCATTTATTAGGTTTAGAGCCTTTGAAATAAGTTCAATTGCATAACCTTTTTTTCTAGAGTTTCTTTCTACTAAAACTCTACCAAATGATATTTTCTCATCACACTTTTTTAAAACTCGCAAATATGCAACTATATTTGAGCCTTCTTTTATAAACATATGAATAGCTTCTAAGTCTTTATCATCAATATCGTTGTAAAGACAATTTTGTTCAACAACAAAAACCTCTGCTCTAATTTTTAAAATATTATAAATCTCAGTATTTGTTAATTCGTTAAAATTTTTTATTTCAATTTTCATTTAATAATCTCTTTTTTTCCCTTTTTTTATTTCTTGCCACTCATTCTCAATACGTATTCTCATAGAGTGAAGCTTTTTTAATAGCTCTTTTTCTTCTTCTTTATTAAAGTCAACTAAGGATATTTTAGAACTATGGTTTTCTTCTTTTTCTAAAAAAGAGTAAATATCTTTGCCTTTTTGAGTACAAAATAGCTTAAATTCTTTTTTATTGTCTTGTGTTTGCACCTTTTCAAGGTAGCCTTGCTCTATTAGTTTTTTAACAGCCTTAGCTGTAGTTGTTCTATCTACTTTTAGTAGTTGGGAGAGTTTTTCTTGAATAATTCCTGGGTTCTCATAAACTCTTACTAAGTATAAGTATTGATTTTTTCCCAGTTGTATGTCTTTAAACTCAATATCGCTAATAGTGGCTAAACATCTAGAAATCATTCCTATCTCTCTTAATATCTCTTTCATTTTAGTTCCTTTTGATGTATTTTATACTAATAATATTGAAAATTCAATATTATTATAGAATTTTCAATAAAAATGATTTTGAGATAATTAAAAAAGATAAAAGATATTAAGTATTAGTTATTAAGAGAGTTTTATTTTAATTCCTCTCTTAATAATTTTAAGTTGATGTTATTTTAAGCTATTTTAGCTGTAGGTCTTTATTAAAGTTTGGTGAGTAGCTTCCATATAAAATACAATCATTGCAATTTGTTCTAAATAAGATATTATTTGCAATCATTGATGCTTCATATGCTTGATCAGTTGATTCATTTACAATTTGAGTAACTACAGCAGTAACTAACATTCCGATTAATCCTCCACCACTATCACCAGAAGATTTGATAAATTTAGTTTCTTTATTCCAAAGTGTTTTGCCACTATGTAAATCTACTAGTTTAGCTTCTAATTCAATTTCAGTTTTACTTGCTAAAACTGCGTAGTTATTACCGTATTTTTTAACATTTATATAAAGTACAGAGTCTGCTCCAAAAATCTCTTTTAATTTTTCTAAAGAAACATTTCTAATTTCTTTTGCTTCATATACTCCATTGTGTTTAAATGTTTCATTTACTAATACAGGAGGAAAAACATAATAACCAGCTTCACTTAAAGGTAAAATTGAGTTAGCTAGTGTAGCTGAACTACCTTTTATATCTAAAGACTCATTTGTTGGTAATACAACTAAAATAGACTTAGGTTTATTTTTAGTAAAAGAACTATAATCATATAACTCTTGATTTTTAGCACAACCTGATAAGAAAATCATCATAGTAATTGAAAATACAATAGTAAAAATATTTTTCATTATTTTACCCCTTTATTTTTTAAAAAACTAATATACTGTTTTGATTCAGGGAACATTTCCATTTCTTTATCTAAATTCATTATTGATTTAGAATTATTTCCAATTTTAGAGTATAAAAGTCCTAATTGTGCATATAGTCCAGGAGCAATTTTTTTCTTATTTGTATAACTATCTTGTATTATTTTTTCTAAATTAGAGATTTGTGTATTTATATCACCTTCTTCATTTAATGATTCATATACAGAATCAATATAAGCTTTATCCCAATGATAAATAGTTTGATTAGCATTACTACCACAAGCAGTTAGTAAAACTACTAAACTACCTAGTATAAAAGTATTAATAAAATATTTCACTTATAATACCTTTTTAATGAACTTTTTTTGTTAAGTTATTTACTGCTTCATTAATTGCTAAACTTAAAACTTTGTCATTTAAAGTTGCATCATAACCAGCTGTTCCACCAAATCCAATAATCTCTCTATTTGATAATGCAAATTCTCCTGCACCTTGAGATGAATATACTACAGCAGTAGTACTAACATCAATAACATTTAGATTAACTTTTGCATAAGCCACTTGTTTTTTACCTTTTCCTAGTATTCCAAAAAACTGGTGATCACCTACAGTTTTTCTACCAAATTCTACTACATCCCCTGTAATAACATATTTAGCACCTTTTATATTTTGATTTACTTTTGAAAAGTTACTTTCTTGTTTTAATACACTTAAGTTTGTTCTATCAAGAACTAAGAAATGACCACTTTGTTGCAAACTTGTAGTTAATATTGTTTGTGCTTGATTCCCTAATCTATCTTTACCATTTGAAAATATACCATTGTTGTATGCAGATCTATTATCAAATCTACCAATTGAAATCATCATCTTTTTACCATTGTATGATACTCTTTCAACTTTATTTTCTGGTACTTTTATAGAGTGTGAACTTTCTGTTGCACAACCACTAAATAGTGTAATTAAAGCTGTAGTTATTAAAGCAACTTTTAATTTTGACATTGTTTTGTTTCCTTATATTATTTTATTATTTTTATTTTATCTAAAATAAAATTAATTATTGTATAAAATAATTTACATATAATTTATGTGAAACAACGCTATAATTATTAAATTGAATATATAGGTTAAAATAATGATAGGTATAGATGTAGCTTCTGTTGATAGAATAAAAAGAATGCATGAGAAGTTTGGGCGAAAGGCTTATGAAAGATTTTTAGATGATGAGGAAATTGCGCTTATAAAAAGACCTGAAAGCGCTGCTGGTTTTTGGGCTGCTAAAGAGGCTGCTTCAAAGGCTTTGGGTACTGGTATTGGTAAAGAGTGTGGTTTTCATGATATTAAAATCAAAAAATCAAAGCTTGGTGCTCCAAAAATAAAATACAAAAAAGAAATAAGAAAAAAGTATAAGATTAAAAAGTCTTATTTATCTATTACTCATGACCAAGGCTTAGCAATTGCTGTGGTTCACAACACTAAAAAGTAGAGTTTAAACTTGAATTTTTTAGAGATATTTAGTATTAGTTCTTTGCTAAATATCTCTCTAGTATAATTTTTGCAGCAAGGGAGTCAACTCTTCCATCTCTTTTGTATTTAATTTGGCCTTTCATCATATCTTCGGCTTCTATTGAACTCATGTTTTCTTCTTGAAATTCATAAGGTATATCAAGTTCTAGTAGTTTAACAAAGTGGTTTATTCTTTTTTGCATATCTTCACTGGCACTTGGAAATCCAACTATTAATTTTTCTATTTCCCACTCTTTTAAAAAAGCATTTACATCATTTGAGGCTTGATTTCTATTTTTTCGCAATATTGCTTCTTGTGGCGTAACAATATCTGAGCCAACACAAATTGCAACTCCTATTCTTTTAAGTCCTATATCAATGCAAGCTAATTTCAATCAGTTTCCTTTAGTTAATTTTAGATATTATTATAACCTTTAAAGAATAAAACTAGGGAAAATTAATGAAATTAGCTGTATTTGATTTTGATTCAACACTTATGGATGGAGAAACTATTGACTTTCTTGCAAAGCCTTTAGGATTAGAGGAAAAAGTTGCAGGAATTACTGAAAAAGCAATGGCTGGAGAGTTAGACTTTTTTGAATCTTTAATTGAAAGAGTATCTTTACTTGAAGGTTTAGAGTATGCTAAAGCTGTTGAGATTTGTAAAGATTTACCTTTAATGCCAGGGGCATATGAGATTATTCCTGAACTTAAAAAGATGGGATATAAAGTAGTATGTTTTTCAGGTGGATTTAGAATAGGAACATCTCCTGCAAAAGATAAGCTAGGACTTGATGCTGATTTCTCAAATGTATTACATGAAAGAGATGGTATCTTAACTGGACTTGTTGGTGGAGATATGATGTTTGGATATTCAAAAGGTGATATGATTCAAAGATTACAAAATATTTTAGGTGTTTCAAAAGCTGATACTTTAGTGTGTGGTGATGGTGCAAATGACTTATCAATGTTCGCTCATGCTGATACTAGAGTTGCTTTTTGTGCTAAAGAAGTATTAAAGAAAGAAGCTAATATTATAGTCGACACAAAAGACTTAACAAAAATCTTAGATAATTTATAAGGGAAACAAACATGAGTTTAAAAGAAGAAATTAACTACTCTTTATGGTGTGATTTTATTGAAAGAGATTTCTTAGAAAATAGATTTCAAGAGATTATTAAAGATGAAGTGATCCAAGGGGCTACTTCAAATCCTGCAATTTTTGCATCATCTATCACTAACTCGGTTGCATATAAACAACAACTTGATATGTTACAAGCAAACAATGCTAAAACAATTTATGAAGAGTTAGCTTTAACTGATATTAAAAGAGCTGCTTGTTTACTTGATGAATTACATAAAAATGATGCAGATGATGGGTTTATCTCTATTGAAGTTGACCCAACACTTTGTGATGATGCACATGGTACAATAGAAGAAGGTATTAGATTACATAATTCTATTGGTGCTGATAATGTAATGATTAAAGTTCCTGCTACACAAGCTGGGTATATTGCAATGAGAGAGTTAACATCAAGAGGTATTCATGTAAATGCAACACTTATTTTCTCAGTTGATCAAGCTATTAAATGTGCTCAAGCTTTAGATGAGGGAATTAAAGAATCAAATAAAGATATAAAAGCTGTAATTTCTGTATTTGTTTCAAGATTTGATAGATTATGTGACAGTGATTTCATTTCAAAAGGTTTAGAAGCTTCAAAACTTGGAATTGTAAATGCAACAAAGTGTTACCATGAAGTAAATAAGTTTGAAAACAAAAACATAAGAACACTTTTTGCAAGTACTGGTGTAAAAGGTGACGATTTAGAGCCTTCTTATTATGTTGATAATTTAATCTATCCAAACTCAGTGAATACTGCTCCTTTAGCAACTATTGAAGATTGGGTGCAGGTTGGTTCAAAAGAAGAGTCTGATATTATGACAGAAAAACAGTGCGATGAGTACTTCCAATTATTAGAAGAAAAAGGTGTTAATATGAAAGACATCTATGAAAAACTTTTAACAGAAGGACTTGATGCTTTTAAGGTATCTTTTAAAGAATTACTTTCAAAATTAGTAGCATAAATTTTAGGCATATTAGAAACTCTAATATGCCAAAGCTTACATAAGCCCCTATATAGTTACAATTTAGTAACAAAATCAAATTTTTTTATTAAGTATACTTTGGATAAAATCACTTATTATTAAATTAACAAAAAAGGCAAAGAAATGAAAACTTGGAATCCAAGTAGTTGGAGAGATTTTCCAATCAAACAACAACCAACATATAATGATTTAGAAAAATTAAAAAAAGTAGAGAATGAACTAGCTTCATATCCACCTTTAATTTTTGCAGGTGAAGCACTAAGTCTAAAAAGTAAGTTAGCAGATGTTGTAAATGGAAAGGCTTTTCTTTTACAAGGGGGAGATTGTGCTGAATCATTTGCTTCATTTGATGCAAATAACATTAAAGATTTATTTAAAGTTATGATGCAAATGGCAGTAGTTTTAACTTTCTCTGGTGGATGTCCAGTAGTAAAAGTTGGAAGAGTTGCTGGTCAGTTTGCAAAACCAAGAAGTTCAGACTTTGAAGAGATTAATGGTATTTCTTTACCTTCATATAGAGGTGATATTGTAAATGATATGGCTTTTACAGAAAAAGCTAGAAATCCAAAAGCTAAGAAATTATTAAAAGCTTACAATCAAAGTGCTGCAACTATGAACCTTTTAAGAGCATTTTCAAGAGGTGGTATGGCTGATTTAAATCAAGTTCAATTATGGAATTTAGGTTTCTTAAAAGACCATGAACTAGATGAAAGATACCAAAATGTATCAAATAGAATTTCAGAAGCACTTAATTTTATGAAGTCATGTGGTATCACAAGTGAAAATACTGCTCAATTAAGTGAAACATCACTGTTTACTTCACATGAAGCACTTTTACTTAACTATGAAGAAGCACTTACAAGAAAAGATTCAATCACTGGTGATTGGTTTAACTGTGCTGCTCATATGTTATGGATAGGGGATAGAACAAGAGATTTAAAAGATGCTCATATTGAGTATTTTAGAGGTATAAAAAACCCGATTGCTTGTAAAGTTGGACCTTCTATGAGAGAAGATGAATTAATTCAATTAATTGACAAATTAAACCCAGAAAATGAAGCAGGAAGATTAAATCTTATTGTTAGAATGGGTGCAAATAAAATTGAAGATCACTTCCCTAAATTATTAGCAAGAGTTAAAAAAGAAGGGAAAAATGTATTATGGTCATCTGATCCAATGCATGGAAATACTATCAAAACTGATAATGGCTACAAAACAAGAGATTTTGAAGCTATTTTAAGTGAAGTGCGAAAATTCTTCCAAATTCATAGAGCAGAGGGAACATATGCAGGTGGTATTCACTTAGAAATGACAGGACAAGATGTAACTGAATGTACAGGTAGTGCAAGTTCTGCTATTACAAAAGAAGGATTAGCAAGTAGATACCATACTCAATGTGATCCAAGATTAAATGCTGACCAAGCTTTAGAGTTAGCATTTATGATTGCTGATACTTTAAAAGAAGCAAGAAAAGATATAATAGTTTAATTTATATCTTTTTACAGTACATAAAAAAAGGGAAAGATTTTAAATCTTTCCCTTTTTTTTATTATAAAAATTTAGCTTTATAATCATCCTCATTGAAACCAATAACTACATCATTGCTTAGTTCAACTATAGGTCTTTTTAAAAGCATTGGCTCTTTACATAACCACTCAAACTTACCTTGCTCGTCAAGATTAAGCTCTTTTAACTTTAAACTTCTATATTTAGTTCCTCTACTATTGAAAACTAAATCAATACCCGCTTTTTCAATCCAAAACTCGATAGAAGTTGAAGTAGGTGTTTCTTTTTTAGTATCAAAGAATTCTACTTCTATATTGTTGTCCTTAAAAAACCTTAAGGCTTTTCTAACAGAGTTTCAGGTTTTAATTCCGTAAACCTTAAACATTGTTTTCCTTTTATTTATTACTCAATAATCTTTGGAACTTTAAAGTATCCATCTTCTGACTCAGGAGCATTTTTTAAAATATGATTTGATAACTCTAAATCTTGTTTAGCCTCATCTTCTCTTAAAGGTGTTCCACCTTCAACAGTGCTAAATGTAGCTTCAATTTTTGATACATCAATCTCATTTAAATTTTCAACGAAGTTGATAATATCAGCTAGTTCAGATTTTAAGTTCTCTTTTCTTGACTCATCAATCTCTAAACTAGAAAGTCTTGATAATTTCTCAATTAGTTTATCATCTACAGTCATAGTTTTCCTTATTCTTGTATATAAAAGGGATTATATCTAAAAAGAGTTTGTAGAGGCTTTAAGCAGAAATCAAACAATTTATATAACTAAGATACAATAATTACAATGATAATAAATAACAAAGTTATAAAAATTATTTAAATACATGTAAATAATACTTTTATGATACATTTAAGTAATAGTTAAGAGTATATGTGTAACAATTACAATAACGACATATTAGTGATAGCCAAACTTATCGTGAGGTAAGGACGGAAAGCCACGGGTCTTGATTGAGATAGCCGGGTTGCATTCTTATTTATTATTTAATAAAAATTGCAATACTGACTACCTTTAAAAATAACTTTAATACTTATCAAAGCAAGGAGAACAAAATGTTAGATTTTTTAAAAAGAAGATTAAAAAGTGAAAAAGGTGCAATGGATAAAATTCTTGTAACTTTATTATTAGTAATTGTTGGTGTTGGAGCAGTAGTTGGTCTAAATACTTGGGTAGATGGTGAAAAAACAAAAGTTGAAACAGCAGCAACTAATAAAATTACTGAAGTAACTGGTTCTACTTCTGAGTAGTATTTAAGTAAAAAGGCTTAAGCCTTTTGCTTAATACTTGAAAAGACAAATGTGTTTGCAATAATCTTTTATATATTTTCTACAGTTTTATCATATACTGACTACAAAAAATACTTAGTACCAAATAATATTTTACTTACAATGGCAATAATGCTTTTAATATTTGGTTTTTTTGAATCGAAAATATATATAAGTTCTATTGTTTTATCTTTAGTTGTTCTTCTTTTTTTTATTACTCTTATGCTTATAAATAGGCAAATGATACTTGGTGGTGGAGACATAAAATATATGATGCTTGTAGCACTATTTTTAGGATTAAAACCCTTTGCGGTTTTTCTAATAATTACAGGTTTACTTCAAACTATAGTTTTATTATTTATGCAAAAGGTGAAGAAAAGAAGAGTTGCTGCTATGGTACCAGTTATGTTTATTTCTGTTATAATAGTAAATATATTAAGTTATTTGAATATATTTTTGTAAAGAATATAATCTTCAAAGATGAAATTAGGAAGAAATATGACATTAGATGATTTTAAAGATAAACTTGATTCAAATAAAGAAAATAGTATTTTAAACACTCAAATACAAGAGGCTTTAGAACTATTTGCAGATCTTACAAATTTAGATGATATTTCATATTATAAATATGAATATGAATATAACAATTTCTTTCATAACTTAACTATTGATAAAGATGGAAATGTTCTTGATGAAAAAAGCCATGAAGACCAGAAATACAAAATTACATTAAGAAAAGATAAGCTTGTATATGGATATATTTCAATAAATAAAAGAATAAAATCTAGTTCAATTATAAAAAAACTTCTAAATAAACTAATAAAATATCTAAATAAACAAAAAGAGTTAGAGAAAAAACTTTTAGGTTCAGATGTATCTTTTAATATATTTTTATTCCACGATGATACTTTAGATATGTTTGCACAAAATCTAAAAGGTGGCTTAGAAGGACTTTTCAATGTAGATGTTATAGTTGATAACTCAATTGAAAAACATATCTCAACAATTAAAAATAAAGAAACAAAACATATAATTGTTTATTTGATTGATGATGAAAGAAATATTAAAAAATATGAATCCGTAATTAAATCACTAAATGAATTAATAATTGTAATAGGTCCAAATGATCATAAACTATCGATGTATTGTGGAAAATTAGGTATTCAAAACTATATTTCAATAAATGAATTTAAAGCTGAAGCAATAAAAGAAATAATTTTAAATACAAGAAATGAACTTCTAAATAAAAACAAATACGGTAATAAAATCATAGCTTTAAGTGGAATATCTGGGGGTATTGGAACTACAACTATTGGTATGAATATGTCTGATTTACTATCACAAAATTTACCTGATAAAAATATTTTATATATTGATTTATCAACTACAAAAGCTGTGAGCAATTTATTTTTACAAAAAAACCCGCTCCCAAATAAAACTATAGTTGATTTAATAAATACAAGTGAATTTCATTTAGAGAATAATCTACAAAATGGTTTATCTAAAATCCGTGAAAACTTTTATTGTGTTACTGGAATACAAAAGCATATAGATAAAGAGTATATAGAAAAAGATGTGTTTATTAGCAAACTTTTAGAGTATGTATCAAATTCAAGTGATTATTTCAATTTTATAATTATAGATTTAGGTTTAGCAGATGCTTCAAATCTAAAGACTACCATATATGATATTGTAAATGAAATATGGCTTTTGACTGAAATGAACCTTCCTCATATCTCAAAAGTAAAAACTTTTTATTCTTTGATGAAAAGAGCAGGTTTAAAAGAGAAAATATCATTTATTGTAAATAGATATGATTCACAAAATGCAATCTCTGTAAATGACGTAACTTCAATTTTAAATATGACAAGTGGAGATAAGATACAGTTTGATGACTATAAAATACCAAATGATTATAAGACTTTAGGTAAATGCTGGAATTACTGTGAGTTAGCAAGTCAAAGTGCAAAAGAGTCACTATTTATAGAAAAACTTGAAGATATTTTAAAGAAAAAAGAGTTCTATTACAGTGAAGATAAAAAAAGCAAAGAAGGATTCTTTTCATCTTTATTTAAAAAGAGTAAATAATGAGAAGTTTAAGAGATTTAATTGAAGACCAAGAAAAAAATAGCATTAGTTTAGATGATAGTGTTGTTGAAGAATCTACAGAAGAAGATTCACTTTTAAAAGAGACAAAAGAGAAAATTACAAAAATAAAAAAGCAAGCGGTAAACTCTTTATTAGAATTTCCTGAGATTTATACAAATAAAGAGTTGTATGATTTAGCCTTAAGAATAAATGATAGTTTTATGATGAACTTAAAATCAGACCAGAAAATTACTGAAGAAAACTTAGAAGAGGTTTTACCTGATTATATTCAATCATACAATAATGAATCAAGAGCTTTATCTAAAGAATATCTAGAAGATATAAAACAAATGATTATAAACAATATTGTAGGCTATGGACATATCTCTACTATATTTGATATTGCTAAAGATGGCTTAAATGATGTAATTATAAATACAAAAGATTATGTTGATATTATTTATAAAGGTAAGACGGAGCAAACACCTTTTACTTTTAGAAGTGAAGAAGAACTTAGAAAAATTATAGATAAAATGCTTGCTGAAAATAATAGAAAAATTGATGAAGCCCATCCTATTATTTCAAGTAAGTTAAATGATGGTTCAAGAGTAGAAGTTCAAATTCCTCCTATTGCTGCAAATGGCGGAAGTTGTGTGACAATTAGAAAATTTAATGAAATCCCACTTTTATTAGAGATGCTAATTGATGCAGGTCAGATGGATATGAAAATGGCATATTTCCTAGTAAAAGTTTCAAAAGGAAAATGTAATATTATTGTATCTGGTGGTACATCAAGTGGTAAAACAACTTTCTTAAATGCAATGACAAGGTTTGTAGATGGAAATGAACAACTTATGGTTATTGAAGATACAAAAGAGATGCAACCTCAAATGCCTTGTCATTCTATTAGATCTTATGAGTCAAGAATGGCAAATGAAGAGGGTAAAGGTGCTATTCCTTTAGAATATCTTTTAAGATCAGCATTAAGATCAAGTCCTAGAAGAATTATTGTAGGTGAGTGTAGGGGTCCTGAGATTGTAACAATGTTAAATGCTATGAATACTGGACATCCTGGTTCAATGACAACAGTTCATGCTGATAGTACAAAAGAAGCTCTTGTAAGAATTGAAAATATGTATTTAGAAGCCAGACCAAGCGCAAATATAAACTTTATTAGAACTCAAATTGTCTCAGCAGTTGATTTAATAATACAATTAGTTAGATTTCCAGATGGTACGAGAAAGTTAGTTGCTATTTCAGAGATTGAGCGAAGAATGGAAGATAATGGTGTCGTATCTTTAAATAATATCTTTGAGTTTAAAAGAGATACGAGTGATCTTAAAAAAACAAAAGGAGAGTTTCAAACTCTCGCAACTCCAACAAGAACTATTAATCAAATGAATATGTTTGGGGTTGATATTGATAAAAGAGTATTTGACCCAAATTTTGAAATGCCAAAATCAATGCTTATTGAAGCATTAGAAACAGATTTACCATCAGTTATGTGTGGTTGGAAGGATGAGTTTTTAAAAGTATTTATTGATAGAGATCCTCAACTTTTCCATAAATGGCCACACTTTTTAAAGATGAAAGAAGAGTAAGTTATGAGTAATTTAGTTCTATTTTTTATCATAGTAATTCCTATATTATTTATAAGTTTTGCTTTTTATTTATACTCATTTTATATAAAAATGAATCAACAAAAAGTAATTATAAATACATTAGTAAATACAAATAGTAAAATTTTAGATAATAATAGAACTGATAATGCTTTTGAAGATGATACAAATTTTTTAAGAAAAAAACTTAGGTTTGCTGGTTTTTCTACACAAGGTGCAGAGTATGTATTTTTACTTATTTGTGTTGGTTTTGGACTTCTAACAAGCTTTTTTATTTTTTTAATTGCAGGATCTATTCTTATATTTATATGTACATTTTTTATATTTATGGGTTTTCCTTACTTGGTTTTAGTAAATCTTATAAAAGCTAGACAAGAAGAGTTTAACTTCGCATTAAAAGAGATTATTGATAAGGTGACAAGTATGATGAGAAGTGGAGTAGGGTTTGAGCAAGCCTTAAAAAAATCAATTCTTACCTCAAAGTCAAAACTTGCACAAAAAGTTTTAGGTATTTATATAAATGAAAAATCAGTTATAGGTGAAGATAAATGCTTTGAAAAGATGTTTAAACTTATTGAGTCTAAAGAACTTAGAATTTTTTATCTTACTATTTCAATTGGTAGAAAATCAGGTGGTAAATTTTCAAATACTTTAGAAAAATTGAGAAAAACATTACATGACCAAGGGGAAATAAAACAAGAAATAACATCTTCTACAAAAGAGATAAAAGTGGGTACTTATATGATTATAGGACTTATTATTTTTACATATATTATGATGAATAGTGCATTAAATGATTCTCTAAATGCTCACTTTTTTGGTAGTGACACAGGTAAAATCCAAATGTTTTTTATTATTGTTTGGATTTCTTTTGGACTATTTGTAAATAGCTTACTAACAAAGATAAAATGATGGATAAAACACTTGTTGTATTTATATTAGCACCAATGTTAATAGCAGTTACGATAATCGTAGTTATGCTAATTTTACAAAGAAAAAAGCAACAAAAAAATATAGTGCTTCTTTCAAAGTTAGATAATAAAGCAATTATTGAAGAGCAAAAAAAAGGTGAAAATAAAAGTAATGATAGTTTGAATATGCAATTGATTCAAGCGGGAATTACTTATAAAGAGTACACAGAAGCAAGATTGCTTTTTGCTTTGATTGGAATAATTATTATGGGAGTGTTACCATTTTTCTTCTCTTTTATAGTGGGTGTATTTAGTGTAATCGCAGGTATTTTATGTATTACATTTGGAGGTAAGTTTTACCTATCAATTGCAAAAGCAGAGAGAATCGAAAAAATAGATAGAGATTTAGGTATTTTTCTTGATTTAGTAAATGTAATTCTTGAAGCAGGGGGAAGTTTAAAAAATGCCTTTTTTGAAGTTTCGAAAAGAGCTCATGGAATAATTGATGAAGAGTTATTAAAAGAGATTTCTATTTTAGAATATGAAATGACAAACTACTCTACTAAAGTTGCATATGAAAATCTTAAAAATAGGGTTGATAGTAGACAACTTGACAAGATAGTTGATTTTTTAATACTTAGTGAAGAAACAGGTATTGGAGTGAAAAATATTTTTACAATGCAATCAGATGATATGAGAAAAGAGAAATTCTATAAAATAAAAGGGAAGGTTAATACTTTAAATATGTATTTAATGCTGATTATTTTCCTTTTTGTTTTACCAGCATTTGGAGCATTTATTGTTTTCCCTATTATGGGTGGGACATTAACAATTGGAATATAAATTTAATAAGGATTTTACATGCAAGCTAACAAACAAATAATTATAATACTAATACTAGCCTCATTGCTATTTTCAGCACTTGGAGCTGCTTTTTATTTTTTCAAAAAAAATAAGCAAGCCCAAAAAAGTAAAAATGAACTTGTCACAATTTATATTGCAAAAGCTGATATACCAAAAGGTACTTTAATTACTGTAAAACAAATGGCCCAAACAAAAATAGCAAAGCAGTTTCTATTAAATAAACCATTGATGAAAAAAGAGATCATTGGAAAGTATACAAGTGAAAAAATCTTTAAAAATGAGATGTTCCTAAAACAAAAACTATCAACGCAAATTGAAAGAGAAAGAGCAAAAGTTCTTGACTTTACAAGTAGTAGTTATAATATGAAATTTGATATGTTTGATAACCCTAACTATACTCTTGTTCAAGGTGACTTTATAAATATTATATCTGTTTTACCAAAAGGACAGCCAAACAGTAAAGGTAAATACTTAGATTTTGATGTTCAGTATGTAGCAAAGAATATAAAGGTTTTAGGATTTATAAAAGATGGTTTAAACGAGTCTTCAAGTATTACCAAAGAGAAAATTAAAAAAGTGATAAAGAAAAAAGTAGTAGAAGAGTTAGTAAATGTAAAAGCAAATGAACTAATACTTGATATAAACCCAAATGTTTTAATTTCACTAATCAAAGATTACAATAAAGGTAATCAATTATGGATGGTAAAAACAAAAGAGTCTATACAAATAAAAGCTCTTGATGAAATGACAAAAGAAGAAACAAAAGAGCTTAAAAAAGAAATAAAAAAGTCTTTAGATAAAGAGACAAAGAAAGTAAAAAAAGCATATAAACCAAAAGTTTATAAATATCAATGGTATAAATCAAAAGTAAATACTATTACTAAAAGTGCAGTTATTGATTATACAAATGATAAAGGTGATAGTAAAACTAAAAAAAGAAGTGTAGAGATAAAAGTTGATTCTCAAAAAATATGTAATTCTATAAAAGATAAATTTATCATAGGAACATCTGCTAGATTTTATATAAGGAATGAACCAACAACTAGGTCAAGCAAAAAAAGTATTTTAGAAAAAAATACAATTATTCCTTATGTGGAAAAACTAGATACTTGGTATAGGACTTGTGATGGTCAATTTGTAAGCTCAAAAGTTGCAAATGAGATTTCATATTCAAAGGCAGTAGAAAAAGCAGGTAAAAGATGAAAAGTCAAACTCTAAAAAATAAACCTAACTTCAAAGATGCAGTAGTTGAGCAAATCATTTTATGGATTGTGATATTTATATCTTTTGTAAGCATTTTATTTTTTATTATTGATTATTCAAATGCACTAAAAGCTAGTGAAAATGCAGATTCAAT
The DNA here is from genome assembly GCF_024267655.1 of Arcobacter roscoffensis. Taxonomy (NCBI): domain Bacteria; kingdom Pseudomonadati; phylum Campylobacterota; class Epsilonproteobacteria; order Campylobacterales; family Arcobacteraceae; genus Arcobacter; species Arcobacter roscoffensis. The sequence goes on along the minus strand of NZ_CP100595.1, from coordinate 2,835,113 downwards.
TGCTAATTATACAGCAAGGATGGTAGCACTAGATGAAACTGAAAGCGATATTGCTGATGGTATTAATAGAATCAAGGGTGATTATGTACAAACAGTTACAACAGCTGGTATTTCTTGTACAGAAGATACAAGTGATTCAAGTAGACAAGTAATAGTAAATGTATCTGGAACATTGCCAAATAATATTATTCTAACAGGAAGTAATAATATAAACTCAAAAGCAGTGGTTTATAATGAGAGTAGTGAATATAAAAAAGAGTGTAGTTTAACACTTAGCTTTAACTAGGAGAGAGTTATGAAAGTAATATTAAAAAGTTTATTTATTTTATGTATATTTTTAAGTCTAGGAAATACCAACGAGCTTATAAGTACAAATCTACATGATAAAAATATATCAGTAAGTAAGGGTTCATTTAAAGTCTTTGAGTTCAAAAAGATGATTAAGAATATAAAAGTAAGTGATGAGTCTATGATAGATGTAGACTTTTTAGAAAATCATGAAAAACCATTGCAAGCTATAAAAGTGTTTACTAAAAAGCTTGGAAATGGAAATATCCTAGTTACTTTTTATGATTCAAGTTCATTACATATAAATATAAATATCACTGAGAATTTAAACACTATAGTTGAAGTTGCACATATAATAAGTCCTAAATTAAAAGTAAAACAAACTAATGGAAAAGTAATTTTAAGTGGAAGTGTAAAGAACCAAAAACAAAAAGACAAGATTTTAGATTTATTTAAAAAAGCAGGTATAAATCTAGAAACAGATTTGGTAGATTTAGCAACACTTGAAAATCCAGATAAGATGGTAAGAATAAAGCTTTATGCTGTTGAAGTAAATAATGATAAAGGGCTTGATTTAAAGAATAATTGGTTTGTATCAAGCAAGAACTATATGGAAGTTATTACAGATGATGGGAAATATTACAATGAAGCTTTAAACTCGTATAGTGCAGGTTATAAAGTAAATAATTATAAGGAAGTAGTTGACAATAATGGTAATACAACAGTTGTTCCTGATACTTGGACTTCAATTGATAGTAGTAAAAGAAGTTTAGTTAATAATCAAAGAAATACATTAGTAAATGGAGCTATTGATAATCTTATGAAAGATGCAGTATCCCTAACAGGTGGCTTAACTGGTGCTGCAAACTATCTTGGTAAATATTTTAATGCAGGTCTTACTTTAAACTACTTATCTTCAAAAGGTGTAGCTGAGGTTTTAGATGAAACAACACTTTTAACATTAGAAAATCAAGAAGCAGACTTTTTAGCAGGGGGTACTTTAAATATTAGAACTCAAACTACAACTTCTCAGGGTGTTCCTGCAACAGAGTTAAAAGAGATAAAGTATGGTTTACAACTAAACATAAAAGCTAAAAATATTGTAGATGAAAGATTTATAAAACTAAATATAATTACTAAATCAAGTGCTGCAGATTTTGCAAATACAGTTGATGGAATACCTAATATTACAGAAAAATCAATTACTACAAATGTAGTAGTAGCAAATAAATCAACTATAGTTTTAGGTGGTTTAATAAATAGAAAAAATGCAAGTGATATAGAAAAAATACCATTACTTGGGGATATTCCAGTATTAGGCTTTTTATTTACAAGTAAAGCTTTTAAAGAGGGGAAAAGTGAATTAGTATTTTTCATCACACCTGAAATAGTTGATCCAAAAGCAAACAATCAACAACAAGAGTTCTTACAAAAAACTACATTTACAAAAGCTATAGATGAAAAATTTGAAAGTGATAAAAAAGCAGTACAAAAAGAGAAAAACAAAAGTTTCAATAACAAAGAAAATACAAAAGAAGACTCTCAAAGCTTACATGAGCAAAGAGTAAAAGAGATTTTAGGATATTAAAAAAAGAGCTTATTTAGCTCTTTTTTCATAAAACTCAGCTCTAAATTCATCCCATCTATTCTCTAAAATAGCAGCTCTTGCTTGTTTCATAAGATTTAAATAGTAGTGAATATTGTGAATTGATGCAAGTCTAAAGTATGTCATTTCACCTGCTCTATAAAGATGATTTAAGTATGCTCTTGTGAAGTTTTGACAAGCATAACAATCACACTCTTCATCTATAGGTCTAGGGTCTTCTTTAAATTCAGCTTTTCTTATATTCATTCTTCCAAATGATGTAAATAAAGTACCATTTCTTGCATTTCTAGTAGGCATAACACAATCAAACATATCAACACCTCTATGGATGTTTTCTATTAAGTCCTCAGGAAGTCCAACACCCATAAGGTATCTTGGTTTATCTTCTGGCATAAACTGTGTTGTCCACTCAACTGTATCATACATATCTTGGTTTGGTTCACCTACACTTAATCCACCAATAGCATATCCATCATAATCAGTTAAAGAACATAACTGCTCGGCACTTAATTTTCTAAACTCTTTATCTGTTCCACCTTGAATAATTGCAAAGATATTTTGATCAACACCTATACCTTTTTCTTGTTGGCTTTTATGGTAAGTTATAGCTTCTTTTGCCCACTTTGTTGTTCTTTCAATTGATTCTTTAATTCTCTCACTAGTATTTGGAAGAGCAACTAAATCATCTAAAATCATCATAATATCACTACCTAAATCATATTGTGTATCAAGTACACTTTGCGGTGTAAAGTAGTGTTTACTTCCATCAATATGTGATTTAAACATAATACCATTATCATCAGGTTTTGAGTTGTCACTTAGTGAAAAGGCTTGAAATCCTCCACTATCTGTAAGAAATGAGTTTGGAAATTTTGAGAAACCATGAAGTCCACCAAGTTTTTTGATGATTTTACTTCCTGGTCTTAAATATAAATGGTATGTATTTCCAAGTATAATTTTTGCACCCATACTAAGTAGGTCATTTGCATCCATAGCTTTTACAGTTGCTTGAGTTCCTACTGGCATAAATACAGGTGTTTCAATAGTACTATGGGCTGTTTTTATAGTACAAGCCCTAGCTTTATTTTGTGTTGCATCGATTTTAAATTGCATATATTCTATCAACCTTGATTAAAATTTCGCAATTATATCTAAATTATCTTGATATTTTTTCTTCTAGTTGTTTTTTTAAACTCTCATTCTCTTCTTTTAGAGTTTTGATTTTTAGAAGTAATTCTTTTCTTTCATTTACAGGCTCAATGGCTTTTGAAATTGATTTAATAATATTTCTAATATCAATGGGTTTGATTATATAAGAGGTAACACCAAGTTCTATTGCCTGTTTTAAGTAGCTTATATCTTGGTGAGCGGTTGTGATTAAGACTGGCACATCTCTATTGATTTTTTTTATCTCCTCAATCATTTCTAAACCATCCATATTAGGCATAGAAAGATCAGTTACTATAATATCAATCTCTTCTTCATTGGCTTTAAATTTTTCTAAACCATCCATTCCATCAACTGCTGGGATAATTTTGGCATTTACAAGTTCTAATGTTACTATAGTGTTTTGTTGTATGGCATTGTCATCTTCTACATATAATACTGTTATGTCTTTTAGCATTTGTTCATTTATCATTATGTTTAGGCCTCTTTTGATATCTTATAGTATCTATACTTGTATAAAAAAGTTATTAAATCTAGCTTTAATTAATATTATTTAATTTTAGATATAATAATAAATATTTAACACAAAGGTCATAAATGAAATTACTTTTAGTTTTCATGCTAAGTATTAGTTTTTTATACTCAAAAGAATTAAAATCAATCACACTAGAAGAAGCTATTCAAATAGCTTTAGAAAACAATAAAAGAAATAAGGTTTCAAAACTAGCTTTAGAAGTTGCAAATGCTCAATACAATCAAGCATTAAGTGCAAACTATCCAACTATAAATGCTATGTTAGTGGGTATTAGAAAAGATGAAAGTCCTATTTATCAGCAAAGAGGTAGTTTTACTCTTTCATCAGAATTAACTAAGACTTTGGCTTTAGCTAATACTTTAAAAGAATCTAATGCAGTGGTAAGACAAGCACAACAAACTGCAATTGCAAATACTCCTGCAAGTGCTTTCCCTGCTGGAAGCATTAGTGCAGACTTAGATACAACAAGTTACGGTAGAGATACAGTAAAAGGCTCAATAAACCTACAATACCCAGTCTATACAGGTGGAAAAATCTCAGCTATTATAGAGCAAGCAAAACTAAATAAGCAAATTGCTTTTAATGCTATGAAAAGAGAAGAAGAAAGCGTAGTATTTGATACTAAGAAGTATTTCTATGGTTATGTTCTAACAAATGAATTACATAAAATCGCAAAAGACTCTTATGAGAGAATGCAATTTATTTCTGATTTAACAAAAAAGTTTTATGAAAGTGGTGAGTCTTTAACTGTTAAAAAGACAGATTATTTATCAGTTCAAGTTACAGTTACATTAATAGAATCAATAGTTTCAAAACTTGAAGCAAATAAAAATCTTGTAAAATCTGCACTTATAAACTCAATGGGTTTATCATGGGATAGTGATGTAAATATCTCTTATACAAGCAGACTTGTTCCTCCAAACTATACTCTTGCAAAATTAGTTGAAAAAGCATACTCTTCAAATAAAGATATAAATGAAATAGATATAGCCTTAAAAATAACAAGAGAGCAAATAAAAGAGAAAAAAGCAGGTCATTATCCAACTCTTGCTTTTATGGGTGAGGTTTCAAGAACTTATAATTCATATGAGTATGGTTTTTTAAATGAAGACCAAAGAAATAGATGGAATATAGGTTTTGCAGCAAACTTACCATTATTTGATGGCTTTAAAACTACAAGTGAAGTTGAAGAAAAAATTGCTGAAAAAAAGAAAATGTATCTAATAAAAGATATGTTAAAAGATGCTGTTGCTATGCAAGTAAAAAATGAGTTAACAAATGCACTGATTGGTTTTAAACAAATCAAAACACTTAAAAAAGCAAAAAAACTTGCTAAAGACAGTAGAGAATTAAATATAAGAGCTTATCAAATAGAAGCAGTTGAGCCAAAAGATGTAGTTCAAGCTCAATACATAGAAGCCTATGTAAAAGCAGATTATTTAAAGTATGTACATGATTATTTAATCTCATTAGCAAAAATAGATAAATTAGTAGGAAAAGAGTTAAAATAATATGGAAACAAATTACAGTAAAAATAAGCTATTTAAAAAAGTATATGTTCTTCTTTTTTTAGGAATCACCTTGATTACTATTATTTTTGCTGTAATTGGAGTGTCTTTACAGAAAAAAGCAGTATTAGAACTTATGCAGTCAGAAGCAAAAAGTTTAGCTCAATCTATTACTTTTGTAATTTCTAAATCTTTATTAATTGATGATGACTCCTCAATTATTGATTTTAATAAACAATATATAAAAAAAGCAGACAAAGTAAAAAATGTAATAATCTCAAAATCTAATGAAAAAGATTACTTCATAATTAGAAAAGAGTCTTGGGAACATAAACAAGAAATTAGTGAAACTTTTACTAAAATGCAAAAGAAAACGCCTATAAGTTCTATGGTTCATTCACCATTTTTAAATGAAGAAGTTTTTCACTATGTATATCCAATGGAAATATCAGGTATTACTTGGGGCTGGCTTCATATTAGTTTAGATTTAAAGAAATATTATGAAAAGTTAGAGCATCTTTATGCTCAGTATTTAGTGTTATTTTTCTCTTTTACATTTTTAGCTTTTGTAATTTCTTTTTATATAGCAAGAACTTTCGTTCGACCTATTGTTGAACTTAATAAAACAGTATCTCAAGTAAGTTCTGATAATTTAGATGTTATAAAAGTTGATAATGTTAGCAATGATGAGGTAGGAGAGTTAACTAAAGCTTTTAATTCTATGATTTCACAGCTTAGTACATCTCAAAAAAGTCTTAAAAAATATCAAGCAGATTTAGAAAAAAGAGTACAAGAAAGAACAGCAGATTTAGAAAAAGCAAATAAAAGTCTAAATGAAAAATCAGAACAACTAGAAGAGTTAAATAAAAACCTTGATACAAAAGTAAAAAAAGAGATTGAGAAAAGAAAAGAGCAAGAACAGATGCTTTTACAACAATCAAGACTTGCTGCAATGGGTGAAATGGTAGGAAATATTGCCCATCAATGGAGACAGCCTTTAAATGCTTTGGGAATTATTATTCAAAATATTGATTTATCTTATAAAATAGGAAAACTAAATGAAGAGTTTATGAAAAAATCAATTGATGAGTCTTTAGATTTAACTACTATGATGTCAAAAACTATTGATGATTTTAGAAACTTCTTTATTCCAAATAAGAAAAAAGAGAATTTTTTACTTCATGAGAGTTTAAATAGCTCATTGGAACTAATTGGTTCTACATTTAAAAACTATAATATTAGTGTGAAAAGAGATATTGACAAAGGCTTAGAGGTTTTTGGTTTTCCAAATGAGTTTGCTCAAGCTTTACTAAATATTTTGTCAAATGCAAAAGATGCTTTAATCGAAAAAAGAGTTGCAAAACCTGAAGTTTGTGTGAAGCTAAAAAAGCATGAAGATATGGGAAAAATATTTATAAGTGATAATGCTGGTGGAATAGACGAAGAAGTTATGCTTAAAATATTTGAACCATATTTCACTACAAAAGAGCAAGGAAAGGGTACTGGAATTGGTCTTTATATGTCAAAAATGATTATTGAACAAAATATGAAAGGTAAAATTTACGCTAAAAATATAGATAAGGGCGTGAGCTTTATTATTGAAATACCTTTAAAACAAAAAGATGAAGAAAAATTACTTAACTAGTTTTACTGTATCTTTTGTTTTTGTTCCAATGATTCTTAGTTGAAATTCAAATTGGTCATAATCACCATTAACTTTTTTATATGTTGTACTTGGATTTGCTAAAAGTTCAACTTCTATGAATTTATTAATTAATAGATTATCAGCTGTACTTCCACACTCAAATAGTGCCATATGCATTCTTGCACCTGTTAAATCGTAAGAGTTTTCTAAATTTTTAAAAGATTGACTTATTTGTTTAGGGTCATTATCTTGTTCTTTTGCTAGAGAATCAACTAAAGGAACACAAAAGTCTGTATATATGTCTGTTTCTAATACATCCTGATCATTACTTATAAAACCATCATCAGTATAAAAATATTTTATTTCATTTTTGAAATGTGACCAATTTGAATTACCTGATGCTGTACAAGCATTTCCTAAATCAACTCCATAAAATTCATCATAATCTGTATCTGCATATCCTCTATGACCACTTAGATTAAATGTTATTATATTGTCTTTAAATAAATGTGAATCATCACATCCATTTATTCCAAATGGTGATAAGTCTGATGTCTCTGTTAAGTCTGCTATTATTGCTACAGAGCTTGTGTTTAAATCAAAACTTGCTAAATCAAGGAATTTATACCAAAAGGTTTCATGTGTGTAATTTGGAAGTGAAACTGTTACTGTATAAGGGTCAGATATAAAATCCCAAGTATATGTGATTTCATCTTTTATTTGTGCACCAAGGGAAGTTTTAAGTAAGATATTATTTGCAATAGTTTCCGCATTATCTGTATCATTTTCAACATCAATATAGTATTTTGCAGCACTTAATGCAGCATTATTGGTTAAAGCTTTAAGTTTATAATATTTATTTCTAGCTTCAATATCATCTAGTATAGTCGCACCTATAATTATAAGGGTTGCGAAAAGAAAAATCCCTAACATAATTTGATCAATAAATGCTTTTTTCATGACTATCCTTTAGTAAAATATTATAGCATATTAAAATTGATTTTCTAAATATATTAAGCTATTTATTTTAGTTAAAATAATTAAATTGATATCAGTAAAACAGTAGATTTAAGTATAAATAATTTTTTAGAGATGTATGAAGTTTTTATTGAAATCTACTATTAATTTAATTAAGATATAATATCAAAATGAAAAAGATATTGATAATTTTAGATGGTATTGTTGCTAAGAAGCTGATGCATAGAATTGTTGAGGCTAACACTAATGAAAATGCATATGATGTGATTTACATGAGTGATTTGATATTACCTGTTCAAAAACCTTCAAACTTTACTTTTTATAAATTTGATCCAACTTCAAAATCTAAACTATCTATGGTTTTAGATAAGAATATTCACACAGAAGTTTTAATAGCACTTAACTCAAAAGATGAGATGATAAGTGTAATAAAAAATATTAGAGAACATAAACAAAATCTTCAAATGAATGTACTTGATTATTGGGGTTTAGAGGTTGATGATCCTTATGTAAATGTTTATAAAGGTATTGAGGTTTTAGCAAATGGAATGGTTGAAAGACTTCCAAATATTCCTGTAGTTGCCCAAAATATTGGTCTTAAACAAGGTGAAATTATGGAAATCAGAATTCCATTTGGTAGTTCATATGCTTATAGATATATAGGTTCGATTGAACAAAAAAAATGGAAGATTTTTGCCTTATATAGAAACCAACAACTTCTTACTATTAAACCCTCACTTGTACTAAAACCAAACGACGTAATTTTAGTAGTTGGTAAGCCTTATGTTTTAATGCAAGTATTTAATGCAATCGGAAAAAATCAAGGGCAGTTTCCTATGCCTTTTGGTCATAACATCTATTTATATTTAGATTTATATTTGCAAAAAGAAGAGAGCGTAAGAAAAGCTATTTTAGAAGCTAAGTTTTTAAATCAAAGACTAAAAAATAGAAAATTAATAGTAAGAATTACTAGACCAACTACTGTTGGTATTATGAATTTTATAAAAGATGAACTAAGGCATTTCCCTACAATTACACTAATAATTGATTATGGAAATACAGGAATCTTTAAAATACTAAGAGAAGACTTTAGAAAATACGACATAGGTATGATTATTTTAACTCAAGAGATGTTTAAAAATAAAGAGGCTATTTCAAAACTAATTGATTTTAAAGTACCTATTTTTAAATTAGGAAATGAAAAACTAAAATCTGTAAAAAGCACAGTTGTAGTTTTAAATGATACACCATCTTATGAACAAATATCTCCTATGGTTTTTGATGTTGCAAGTCAGATAAAAACAAAAACTAAAATTTTTGATTTAGATCCAATTGGTGAAGAAGAAGATAAATCAAATCTTTTAGATCACTTTGAGAATCTTGCAAAAATCTTTAATGAAAAAGTAGAGATTATTTCAAGTACTGAAAATCCAATAAGAAAATTAAAAAAGCAAAAAAATATGCTTCAAATTTTACCATTGAAAAAAGAGATGTTTAAAAAAAGATTTTCTATTAAGTTTTTTTATACAAATACAGATTATATCTCTTTTGATATGAATCAATATAATCAACTTCTAATTCCAGTAGTTGAAGAGCAAAATTAAATTAAGGATAAGTTTTATAATGAATTTTGAAAAATACCCTTTTGAAAGGTTAAATGAACTATTAGCTGATGTAGTTCCTAATGAAGAATATGAGTTATCAGCTTTAACTATAGGTGAGCCAAAATTTGAAACACCTGGTTTTATTCAAAAAACTTTAAAGGAAACAACTGCTTCTTTAAAGAAGTATCCTGCAAGTGGAGGTTTACCTGAGTTAAAACAAGCAATGGTAAATTTTGTAAAAGAAAGATTTAATGTTGATATTAAACAAAGTGAAGTAATTCCTACTTTTGGTACAAGAGAAGCACTTTTTAACTTTCCTCAATTTGCTCTTTTTGATAAAAAAGATCCTGTTATTGCTTTTACTAATCCTTTTTATCAAATTTATGAAGGTGCAGCGATTGCTAGTAGAGCTGAAGTTATTCACATAGATTTAACAAAAGAAAATGATTTTAAAGCACAGCTTAGTGATGAAGAACTTAAAAGATGTGATTTAGTAATTTTAAACTATCCAAATAATCCAACATCTGCTGAAATGACAAAAGAAGAACTAGGTCTTTGGGTTAAAAAAGCTTTAGAGTTTGATTTTATTTTAATAAATGATGAGTGTTATTCAGAGATTTATTTTGATGAAGATGATAAACCAGCATCACTTTTAGAAGCAAGTATAGAAGTTGGAAACACTAGTTTTAAAAATGTACTTGTAATGAACTCTATTTCAAAAAGAAGTTCAGCTCCAGGTCTTAGATCAGGTTTTGTAGCAGGTGATGAAGAGATTCTAAAAGCTTATATGAAATATAGAACTTATGTTGGATGTGCTTCACCTGTGCCTTTACAAATAACTGCTGCAGTTGCTTGGAATAATAAAGAGCACGTAGATGAGTTTAGAGCAGTTTATAAAGAAAACTTTCAATTAGCAAAAGAAATTTTAGGAATAAATCCTCCAAAAGCAACTTTTTATATCTGGCTTGAAGTAAAAGATGAACTAGAATTTACAAAAGAGCTTTATAAACAAAAACATATAAAAGTTTTACCAGGAAGTTTCCTAGGAAGAAATGGTATTGGTAAAGGATATGTAAGAATTGCATTAGTTGAAAATGCACAAAAAACTAAAGAGGTATTAACTAGATTAAAGGATTTTATTGATGGACAAAAATGAGTTAAATGAAGCAAGAACTAACCCTGAATTTTTAAAATATTTAGAAGAGACGAGGGTTTCATCTATGGAGAATAAAGACATTTCAGCTATGTATGAAACACTTGATTCTATGCTTGTTCTTGGTTTAGATGAAGAGAAAATAAACTCTTTATATGAAGCTATTTTAATAACTGCATTTGAAAATGTTGAAAAAATAGTAAATGAGAATAAAAAACTTGATTTAGTTGATAATAATTTACTTTATGTAAGAGCTTTTTATGAGCATGCAATTGAGAAATGGTCATATGATAACTTTGATGGAGCAAAAGAGTTAGTTTTTGTTTTAGCAAATATTATTGATGATGAAATTTTAGAGCAAGCATTAAATGTACTTTTAGTAGTACTTGCTAAAAATATCTCTTTAGATGATTTTTATGAAACAGAAGTTAATTTAGACATGAATAGTTCAAATGAAAAGTATGGATATTTCTTAGTTGACTTTAAATTTATTCCAAATAAATTTTTAGAAGAGAATAAAGAGCTTTTACAAGAACAATATAAAAAACTACAACCCTTACTGGATGCCTAGATGAAAGTTCATTTTATTGGAATAGGTGGAATTGGACTTTCAGCCTTAGCTAGATTTTTAAAAAATGATGGTCATGAAGTATGTGGTTCAGATATGAAAAGTACTCCTATTACTAAAGAGTTAGAAAAAGAGGGAATAAAAGTTTCATGTCCTCAAGATGCTTCAAATATTAGTGATGGTTTAGATTTAGTAATTTACTCAGCAGCTGTTACTGATGAAAATCCAGAATTAATTGAGTCAAGACTTAAGCAAATTAGAACACTTTCACGAAAAGAAGCCTTACCTATTATTTTAGGTGATAAGAAAAACTATTGTGTTGCAGGAGCTCATGGTAAATCAACAACAACAGCTATCTTAGCTTCAATTTTAGATAGTTCAGCACTTATAGGAGCTATATCAAAAGATTTTGGCTCAAACTTTAGATATGTAAATGATTTAGTTGCTTTTGAAGCTGATGAATCAGATGCTTCTTTTTTACTTTCAAATCCTTATTGCTCGATTGTTACAAATGCAGAACCTGAGCATATGGAATATTATCATTATGATTATGAGAAGTTTTTTCAAGCCTATGAGAAGTTTATAAATTTAGGTCAAAAAAATGTTTTAAATGGTGAAGATGAATATATCAAGAAACTAAATATTAAAAATCCAAACTTTTTATATCCAAGTGCTGATATTAAAAACTTATGTTTTTTACTAAAAGATGGAGAGCCTTTTACAAGATTTGATTTAAAAGATTTAGGTTCTTTTGAAGTTTGGGGTTTTGGTTATCATATTGCCTTAGATGCTTCCCTTGCTATTTTAGCAGCCTTAGAAGAGCTTGATGTTGAAACTATTAGAGAAAATCTTTTAAACTATAAGGGTATTAAAAAAAGATTTGATATAGTTCAAAAGCATGATAAAATGGTTGTAATTGATGATTATGCCCACCATCCAACAGAAATTGAAGCCACTATGAAATCAGTTGAAGTTTATGACAACCTTACAAATCTAGATAAAAGAGTTGTAATTTGGCAACCACATAAATATTCAAGAACACATGATAATTTAGAAGGTTTTAAAAAATGTTTTAGAAGATGTGATGAGTTAATTATACTTCCTATTTGGACAATTCCAGGTGAAGTTGTACTTGATATAGACTTCCAAAAAGAGTTTGCTTCATATAATCCAGTTTTTGTTGATAGATTAAAAACAAGTGATGGAAAGATTGAACTTATAAAAGATGATAAGATTATTTCTGTATTAGATGAAGGAATAATTTTAGGAGTTGGAGCAGGAGATATTACTTATCAGTTAAGACATTAATTTGTTTTTTAACTAAAAATAAACATTTTTGTAATAGAATGATAATTAAAACCAACTCTTTTTAAAAGGTGGAAATAAAATGAAGGTTTTAGTTAGAAAATTTTTAAAAAATGAGTCTACCTCAGGTATTATATTAATGATAGTAACCTGTATTGCTTTGATTTTTAGTAATACATTTTTATCAGAATTTTATAATACCTTCTTACATACACCAATAGTATTTAAATTTGGTGATTCCTTAGATATATCAAAACCCTTAATTCTATGGGTAAATGATGGCTTAATGGCTATTTTCTTTTTGCTTATTGGTTTAGAAATAAAAAGAGAGTTAATATTAGGTCATTTATCCTCCTTTTCAAAAATAGCTCTTCCAGGAATTGCAGCTATTGGAGGTATGTTAGTTCCTGCACTTTTCTTTGTATTCTTTAACTATAATGATGATTTTGCCCTTAGAGGTTGGGCAATTCCAACTGCTACAGATATTGCTTTTGCTTTAGGAATTGTAGCTCTTCTTGGAAATAGAGTTCCAACTTCTCTTAAAATATTTTTAATGGCATTAGCTATATTTGATGATTTAGGAGCAATTTTAATTATTGCATTTTTTTATACTTCAAATGTATCTTTTGAAGCATTATCATTGGCTTTTTTTACAATTGTGATTTTATACCTTATGAATAAAATGCAAATAAAACTTTTAGGAGCATATTTACTTGTAGGGATATTCTTATGGATTTTTATTTTAAAATCAGGGGTTCATGCTACTTTAACTGGTATCATATTGGCTTTTGCTATTCCTTTAAATTTAAAAGATGAAGAAAAACAAAAAAGAATATCACCTGTGAAAACCTTGCAACATCATATACACTTTTGGGTTGCTTTTTATGTTTTACCTATATTTGCTTTTGTAAATGCAGGGATTGATTTAAGAGAAATGTCTATTGAAAAAATCTCAAACCCAGTATCTTTAGGTATTATTTTAGGTCTATTTTTAGGGAAACAAATTGGAGTGTTAAGTTTTACTTATCTTGCTGTGAAACTAAAACTCGCAAAACTTCCTAAATGCACCACATGGCTTCAGATATATGGAATTTCAGTATTAACAGGTATTGGTTTTACCATGAGTTTATTTATTGACTCACTAGCTTATAATGATTCAGATGCCTTTTTTTATACAGATAAATTAGCAATTCTAATAGGTTCTGTACTATCAGGGGTATTAGGATATTTAATTTTAAGAATAACAAAAAATAAAAAACACTGTAGTGTAGATTAACTTGTAGTAGAGTTTTTTACTTTACTTGGAGTATATCCTACGTGTTTTTTAAATACTTTTATCATATGAGATTGGTCTGTAAAACCACACTCATATGCTATATGACTAAGAGGTAAGTTTTGTTTTTGAAGTTCTCTTATTTTTACAACTTTTTTTACTTGAATAAATTGATTCACAGTTAGTCCAGTTTTCTTTTTAAACTCTCTTAAAAAGTGATATTTTGATAAGTTTATATGTGAAGCGATATCTTCAAGATTTAAATCTTGTCTGTATATATTTTTTTCTATATACTTAAGACTCTTTTCTATTTTGTCTTTATTTAAATTTGTAGCTTTAATATTTTCTTCTTTTATGAGTGAATGAAATTCAAGTAAATTTTCTACAAAATTTATAAGATTGCTATCGATTAGTATTTCATTTACATTCTCATTTTCTAAGCTTTCATACAAGTCTTTAAATAGTGATATACTTACTTCATCACTTATAATATTTTCTAAAGTAATACTAAAATCTATTTCTTTTTGAAGTATGTTTTTTGCTGTTTGTTCAAAGATAGCTTTTGGAATCATTATATTTAAATGAGACCAAGTACTTTTTTGGGTACTGTGGTATTCAAAAGGATTGATTATTTGAAGTGAGTTTGCTCTTGCGTTTAAAGTACCTTTTTCAGTGATAAAAGTATGCACTCCCTCATATACTAAACTAATAGTATACTCCTCATGGAAGTGCTTATTCATAGTTATATTTTTGAAGTGATTATCTATATAAAAAATCTTAGACATTCTTACCTTTGTGAAACTCTTTTACTTGTATCATATACTAATTCGTAGTAGTTATTGTTATTGTATTGAAATTCTTGGATTACTTCAAGTCCAAGCTTTCTTTTATGGGCTTCATATGATCTTGGGTTTATTTTATTCACAAAAGTTACTAAAATTTCATATCTTTTAGACATATAATCAAGAGCAAAATCAAATAGCTTTTCTAAAATACCAGTACCCCTTACTTTTTTGTCTACACATACAGGCCCATACTGATATGAATTATCTACTGTAATTTTTTTACCTTTGTATATATTAAGGTTTGGTAAGTCTTCAATCATAAAAGCAAACATAGGCCATTTTGACCAGTATTGCCATGAAGCAGACATAACATATGCTAAAACTTCTTCCTTTTCATCAACTGCAATAAAAATACCTTGTTCTTTTTTTATAATATCTTCTAACTGCTCTTTAGTAAAAGCAGTTGTTACAAAACCATCTTTTTTATCATCTTCTTTTATTGAATCTACTTGATACTTATAATGTAGTTTTAAAATTGAATCAACATCACTTATTTGAGCTACTTTTAAATTCATATTAAGTCCTTGAATTTTTTAGCATATGATATATAAATATAAAAATATTATATAGTAAAATATTGCTTTTTATAAAACAAAAACTTTTCCATTTTTAATTTGAATTTTTCCAAGAAGTTCATATTCAAAAACTTTATCGCTATATTTTAAAACAGCTTCATCATAAGTAGGTGAGCCTTGACAGTATTCTAAAAAATCATCTTTTAAAGGCTTAATAAAAGAAGTTTTAGCAAATATATTTACAAAGGTATCAATATCATATATTGCTTCAATTAAGCCTTCTTGTACTAGTTTTTGTGTACCTAAACTTTCATTTATTCTATGGGGTAGGGTATAGACTTTTTTGCCCATTTTAAGTGCATATTCAACAGAAGTTAAACTTCCTGAATTTAAATCAGCTTGTGTAACAATAAGAACTTCACCTAAGGCTACAACTATTTCATTTCTTAGAACAAAAGTATAGTTTCTTGCTTTTTGTTTTTCTTCATAAGCAGATAAGACTAAGCCTTTTTGTTCAATACTTTCAATTAGGTTTTTATTTACACTAGGGTATCTTATATCTAATCCATTTGCAACAACTGTAGTTTACAAAAACAAACTTAAATAAAATTCCCAGAAAATTTATATTTTAATAAATGATCCTACAAGAATAAATTTAAATATGAACAATAAAAAACTTAAATAAATTTATAAATCCAAAAATAAACTTAAATAAGTTTCAACTTGAAGAATTATAGAAAGAGATGTATAATACTTATATGGGTGTTAGAAAAATTAAAAAAAGCTATATTTCATCAACTGGACATTTTAAGAGCTTTAAGAACAATAAACAAATTGCATATGAATCAATCCTAGAAAGAGATTTTTATATGACACTAGAATTTGATGATGAAGTTCTAAGCTATGAGGAACAACCTCTAAGAATTAATTATGAATATAAAGATGGAATTAGTTATAGATATACACCGGATTGTTTGGTGACATATTATGATAATACACAAAAATATTTTGAAGTTAAATATGCAAATAATATAAGAGATGATATTGAGCTAAAAGAAAAACTTGATTTTTTAATTACATATTTTTCTGAACAAATAGATATAGAACTTGAAATAGCAACAGATGAAGATATAGATAGTATCTATTTAGACAATTTAAACTTTTTATATAACTTTGCATACCTTCAAGAAGATGAAGAAAAATATTCACAAATAGAAAACACCCTTAAAAATTTAAATAATGATATTACTGTAGAACAATTATTACCTCAATTGAGTAACAATAAAATGGAACAGTTACAATATCTACCTTATATATGGAATTATCTTTTTATTAATACTTATCTTCTAGATCTTGATGAAAAAATAACAAACAAAGTGGTAATTAAAACAGGAAGTGATATATGGGAAAAATAGATTTAAAATCAGGCTCAATTGTTAATTACATGGGTGAACAGTGGAAAGTATTAAAAACTGTAGACTTTAAAAGCTTAAAAATTCAAAATATATACACCCATGATGTTTTTGTAGTTTCTATAGATGATTTACAATCTAATGTTGTAGAGACTCATAAGAACAGATATATTGATAGTTATTCTCGTGAAGAGTGGGCAGAGGCATTAAGACGGGAAGATATTATAAAAGATTTGGTTTTTGTAAGTAGAACAAAAAATGATGTTGAAAAAATTGCAAAAGAGCATGGATATAGTTATGTTACTTTATATAATTGGATTAAACGTTATGAGCAAACTGGAGAAGTTAGTTCTTTAGTTTCAGGAACTGCAAAAAGAGGGAAAAAAGGAAATAGATTAGATGCAAAAGTTGATGAAATTATTAATGATATTTTAGAAAATGTCTATTTAAATCAACAAAGATATAGTTTTAATAGAGTTTATAATAAAATTTATCTTGCCTGCAGACATGAAAATCTTAAAGCACCACATAGAAATACAATTAGATATAGAATATCTCAGATTGAGCCTAAAAAAGTTGTAAAACGAAGAGATGGATATAAGAAAGCACAAGAGCAATTTAAAAATTATGATGGTAAATTCCCTGCAGGTAAATTCCCTTTTGATTTTGTTCAAATTGATCATACACCACTTGATATAAGATTAGTTGATCGTATATATCGTAAACCTTTGGGTCGTCCTACTTTAACAATGGCAATAGATGTTTATTCTCGAATGGTAGTTGGTGTATATGTGTCTTTCTTAGGTCCAGCTTTTTATAATGTATCTCAATGTATGTTTAATATTTTTACAAAAAAAGATAATTTATTAAAAAAATATGGTGTTGAAGGAGAGTGGGAAATATTTGGAATACCACGTATAATTGGCGTTGATAATGGTCCTGATTTAGTTTGTGAAGATATGCAAAGAGTATGTGATGAGTATAGTATCTCTCTTCAAAAAAGACCAGTTGGCAGACCACAATTTGGCCCACATATTGAAAGAGCGTTTAAAACTCATAATGGAGATATTCATAATCTTCCCGGAACTACATTTTCTGACATTGCTGAAAAAGGAGATTATGACTCTGATAAACATGCATCATATACAATTGAAGAATTTACTACTTGGTTATTACACTATATTGTAAATATTTACCATAAAAAGTATCACAGTGAAATATGTATGACTCCTGAACAAAAATATTTAAAAGGAATTATAGGTAATGATGAAAATCCAGGTGTAGGTTTACCTCCTGTTTTAGATAATATCGAAGATGTTAAGATATCTTTATTACCCACTGTAATGAGAACAGTTCAAAAGGATGGTATTACAATTGATGGAGTTACATATTATTCTGATGTTTTAAGACACTGGATAGGAATTAAAAATGATGAAAATAGAAGAGTAAGTCATAAAATAAAAAGAGATCCTATGAATATTCAGAGAATATATTTTTATGATTCAGAATTAAAAGAATATTTTGAAGTACCTTACCGAAAAATATCAGCACCTGCAATGACTTTGTGGGATCTTTATGCAGTAAAAAAATATTTAAAAGAGCAAAAAATTAGAAATTATAATGAAGATGATATTTTTGATGCTTACGAAAAATTATATGAAATTGAAGATAATATAGAATCAACGCATAAAGCACATCTAAAAAAATACAAAAACAAATCAAAAAAAATAAAAGAGATGGTTTCTAAAAATAATGAAAAACTCAATGATAAATATAGTGAAATAGATACTGAAAACACTGATGAACTTTATAAAGATATTCAGATTTATGATATTACGGAAAATTAAATATGGTAAAGATAAATTTAAAACCAAGAGCTCAATCCCTTCTAAATGAAACAGATGAAGAGAGAATTAAATATATTAAAAAGAATAAATGGGTTAATTATCCTAAAGCACAAGAAATATTTAATATTCTAGAGGATTTAAAAAAGTATGAAAAAGATAAAAGTCGAATTTCGAGTATTCTATTAGTTGGGGCATCTACTAATGGAAAAACAACATTATTAGAAGAATTTATTAATAAATATCCCCCATATGATAACTATGAAAAAGATAATAAGAAAATAAAAGAAAAATTCTTAAATGACTATAATGCAATAGGTATACCTATACTTTATGTAGTTGCTCCTGCAGAACCAAGTGAGAGTAGATTATATAGTGAAATACTACATATAATTGATGCTCCATTTAACGATGGAATGTCAATTTCAAGAAAACAACATTTGGTAGAACATTACTTAAAAATACTTAATGTTGAAATGGTAATAATAGATGAGATACATAATATATTAAGTGGCTCTGTTGCAAGACAAAAACAAATAATGAATGCCATTAAGAATTTAAGTAATACTCTTAAAATTCCAATCGTATTATCAGGCATAAAAGATGCATTAAGAGCTTTAAGTACTGATGAACAGATTATTAGTAGATTTCGACCAGTTTTCTTGCCTAGATGGAAAGAAAATAAAGAGCTAATTAATTTAGTTTCAACATTCATTTCATCTTTTCCATTGAAAAAACAATCTTCTGTAAATGCTAGTTTAATTAAGGAACTTTTAGAAATATCACAAGGATATATTGGGGATATATCAGAATTATTAAAAGAAGCTGCAATATATGCAATAAGAACGAAAAGTGAGACTATTACATTAGAAGAAATTAAAAAATGTAAATTTAGATCTTTAGAGAAAGCAGATAAAAATAGTAAATTATTTTATGAATGATAAGTAAAAACCTAAAACCGGCAAGTTTAAAAGACAAGTTTTTTTTAATTATTCCTAGTGTATTGCATGATGAAAGCTTTTTGTCATGGTTTGCAAGAACTTCTTATTTACACTATATTCACCCTCAAACGTTTTTAAATACTCATTTTGGATTAGAATATAGAGATATATTCAAGCGTGATCTAGATGTTGCATTAAATAATGATTTAATTAAAATATTTACAAAAAAAACAAGAAATAAAATTGATATTTCATCTTTAACCTTAGGTAAATATACAGGATATTTATATGAAGATGAAATAGTAAATGCAACCAATAAAATGTTTATTTCAAATATGAAGTTTTGTCCAATATGCCTTAAAAAAGATAAAATTCCTTATTTTAGACAAACTTGGAAATTAATATTTATTACAGTTTGTGCAAAACATAATTGCTTTTTATACGATGTATGTCCTGAATGTAATAGTAAAGTTTCTCTTACTAAAATGTATCAGAATAAAAAAAGTTTTCTATATTGTCATAAATGTGGATTTGATTTGAGAAAATCAAAAATACAAATTTTAAAAAGAGATTTAATAAACGGGATAAATGCTCAAAACAAATTAATGAATATTTTAAAAAAAGGTTATATAAAATTTGAAGATAGATGGGTATACTCTTTTGTGTTTTTTATAACAATAATACAAATTACAAAATTAATACTTTTAAGAAAACACTCATATTTTGTAAATAAGAATCCATTATTTAAAATTTTAAAAAATAAATTAGCTGAACATATTAAAATATCACCACCAGTTTTTAATCGATTAAATAATCAAGAACTTTTTGCTTTATTTGGATTAATAATGGATATTTTTGATAATTATCCAAAAAATTTTAAAAGTTTTATTAACAAGAATCAATTAACATATTGGGATATGGTAAAAGAAATTAAATATTTATCATTTTGGTATGATACTTTAGTTAATGATACAACTCCTAGATATTCTGCTTTTGGAGATATGATTACAAAAGAAGAGATTGAGAATGCCAAAAAATATTTCAAAAGAAATAATATTAATATTTCAAAAGCAAATCTACAAAGACTTTTTAAGACAAGAAACTATTTTTTTAAACTGAAAGAGATTTAATATGTAAATTTACTTAACTTTTGCATCTAAAATTAAACTGATCTATCAACAGAAAATAGGACACAAAATTCTGAGCAGTCTATTCCTTAATTTCTTACTTTTTGAGCAGTTTTTGTAATATAAAGCTTTTCCCAAAAAGACTTGAAATTTTGAACATATGGAAGTAGTCAAATTGACTACTTCTTTTTAGCTAGATCTTTGATTGCTCTATAGATTGTATTATGTGCTACATGAAAAATCTTGGACAGAATGCAACAGGTTTTCTTTTTTCACGCTGTTTGTATATAATATTCCTTTCTTTAGTACTAAGAATAGCTTTTCTACCAAATTGAACAGCTTTTTTCTTTGCAGCTTCAATTCCTTCTCTAACACGTTCATTTATTAAATCACGTTCAAATTCTGCAATAGCACCTAACATTGTAAATAATAATCTACCTGCTGGAGATGTTGTATCAATATTTTGATGTAATACTCTAAGATTTACATCTTTGCTCTCTAAAAACTTTGCAATATTAGGAAGGTCTATTACAGACCTTGCTAGTCTGTCAAGTTTTGTAATATAAAGTACATCTCCTTCCCTTACAAAATCCATCATAATATTAAACTGTTCACGATCTGATTCATTCTTTTCTGATCTTTTTTCTGAGAAGAACTTTTCACAGCCTGAACTCTTGAGTTGATCAATTTGATTCTCAAGATTTTGGCTTGAAGTTGAAACTCTTGCATAACCTACATTCATAATAAATCCTTTATGTTGAATTTACTATTTATCTCATATATTTGAAGGAATGTAAAGTAGTGTATTTCTCCATAATAAAAGAACTATTTGTGAAGCTTAAGTTTTCCAGCAATACAGTTATTTACTGAAGAATATTCTGCTATACTTCATTAAAAACATATAAGAGGTTTAAATGCTAGGACAATGCACACCCTATGGGTTTATAATCAAGTTAGTTATCATTTTTTCATTAGCAGCAGTTGCAGTAACTATTACACAATTATTTACTAGTAACTCAATAATAAGTCTTATAGTATTTGCAATCACTTATGGTAGTTCTGCATATTTCTATCCTAAAGCTAAAGATTGCCAAATATAATAGGTTGTTGAACTTGTTATTTTAAGTTATCTTTATATCAATTTTTGTGTAAGTTATTTATTTTAGGCTATTTTATATATAACGAATAGTAAAAAATTTTAAAACACCCTACTTTAGGATACTTTAGAATAAATAAAGTTTTATACTATTATATATGAAATTCTATTTGGTACACAGTTGGTACATCTTCTATTTTTTCCTCTGCACTTTCAGTATTAGATTTATGCATTTTAAGTCCATAACTATTTCTGCAAACATTTCTCCTAATTCTCCATAAGTTAGTAAATGTCTATCTGTGAAACCATTATATTGTTGTACAATATCTGCTAAGTCTTCAAATATTCTAATTAATATAAAATCAGCATAGGGGTACTTTATACTTAACTCTTTATGTTCTATCTGCGCATTATATAGTTCTAACTAATTTTTCGACATCATCCTATATAAAATTACACATAAATAATCCTTTTTCATTGACACTATTTTCTAATAAAACAATGACAGACTTGGTAAAAATTTAAAAAAATATAAATCTTTATACATAAGTACTACTAATAATTAACTATTACTATAAATTTTAATATAGTTATTTTGGGATCATTGTTTGGCACAATAAAATTTTTAAAATATACACCTAAAAAATGTTTATTTAATTGCCTTTATATATTCAAGAATCAACTTTAATACAAATTTAATTATTTTATAATATTATTCTATTATTAAAAAAGTCAATGTAGGTATATATGAATAGTCAAGATGAACAAGTTAAAGAAATAAAAAGCCCTTTTAAAAGATATATTATAATTGCCGGAATAATGATTTTAATTGTTCTAATATTATATTTTTCTAAGTTTGGATTCTATAAATTATCTTCTAACCAAGGTGATTGGGGTACATTTGGAGATTTTGTAGGTGGATCACTTAATCCACTTTTAGCTTTTTTAAGTCTTATAGCTCTTTTAACCACAATTAAAATTCAAACTCAAGAATTAAGTGAAACTAGAAAAGAAATTAGAGCTTCTTCTCGTGCTTTACAAGATCAAAGTGAATCAGCAAAACTTCAGATATTTGAAAATACATTTTTTAAAATGATAGATGTTCATAATTCAATTGTATTAAATTTATCATTAAAAAAATTTAATGTTTCTAAATATGTAGATAATAAATTTATGGTTAAATTTATTGACAACTTCATAGAACTTGAAAGAAATGAAGATTCAAAAGATAGAGATACAATAAGACAACTTCATGATATATGTAAATCTTATACAAAGTTAAACTTATTTTCTAAAGAAGCACAATATGAAAAATTTTATAATTATTATGAGGATAAAATTAGCAATTATTATGGCTTCATATATCAAATTTTAAAATTCATTAAAGATGAAGAAGATAATAATCAAGATTTTAAATCTAAAAAATATGTTTATCTTTTTAGGTCTTTATTCTCAAAATCAGAACTTACTTTACTTGCATATCATTGCTTAAGTAAAATAGGAAGAAAAAAATTTAAATCTTTACTAGAACACTTTGAGTTTTTTGAGCATTTGCCAATTAAATACTTAGATGATAACCTAATAAGTAAATTTGATAAAAATATTTTTGGTAAAAGTGATAAATGGAAAAAATATTTAGAAAATAAACAAAATAAATTTAAGGATGAGTATGCCACTACATGAATTTACAAATTTGAATATAGATAGAATTATTACACATGAGATATTTCAAAGAAATGAACAAAGAGAAATTGTAACACCAAATATATCAACTGCACTAACAAACTTAGATGATGATGGAAAAGAAGAGTTAGCTACGAGAATAATAGAAGCTGTTGGTAAAGATTCTAAATCAATTGAGATGGATATTGAAAATAAAGAAGATAATTCAGTATACAGTCATATTAAAAGCATTTTAGAGAACAATTCTCAAAATAATTTTATTGAGAAATCAGCCAACATAGCTAACAACTTGGCAAGAGCACAAACTGCAAGAAATTTGCCAGGTGGAATTGTTGTTGTAATTGATGGAGTTACAAGTTTAGATGAAAATAAATATGTCGCAATTATTAAAGCTGAGCTTCAAGGTGGATTTCAAAAATCAAACAATAATACAATTACGTACGTTAGAGACTTATTATTAACTCCTCAACAAAAGTTATATAAAATTGGTATATTTATGGAATCTGAGACAAATAATGATTTGCGTGCATTTGTTTATGATTTTAATATGTCTAGATCAGAAGAGAATGGAATGGCACTCTACTTTTATGATAGATTTTTAGGATGTAAGATCTCACATACAGATAAATATCTTACAAGTAAATTCTATCATGAGGCAAAAAAGTTTATAGATAACAATTTTGATGAAGAAGATACTTTAGATATGCATACCCATTTATATTCATATTTAAAATCTGAATCTGCAACTATAAACGTAACTGAGTTTGCAGATCAATACATTGCAGAAGATATCAAAAGAAATGAGTTCAATAATCATTTACAAAATGTTGTAGGAAAAGAAGATTTTAATAGAACAATTACAAAAGATATAACTGATATTAAATCAAAACTTCGTATTAGAAAAGTAACATTCTCAAATAAAGTAAAAATTTCAGCTCCTTCTGAAGCGTTTGATGAGAATGTACAAATAATTGATGAATTTGAAAGAGATAATAAATTTATTACAAGTATTGAAATTGCAGGTAAAATTAGTGGACTTGATAAGTGACGGAACAAGAGTTTATAAAAAAATATGAAGAAGAGTCTGAACTTTATTTTAATTGGGGTAGTTTTATACTAAAAGAAATAAAAGTAAAAGCAAAAGCAAATAATTTAAGTTTTCAAATAGAACCAAAAGTTAGAATAAAAGATACGCTATCTTTAATTGCAAAAGCTTACTATAGAAACAAAAACTATAAAAATCCATATCTTGAAATTACTGATAAAGTAGGTATTCGTTTTGTTTTATTATTGAATAGTGAAATTCATATTCTCGATGATATAATTACAAAATCAGATTCAAGATGGGTTTGCTCAAAAGATAGAGATTTCGAAAAGGAAAGACTTGATGAACCATTAGCATTTGACTATCAATCAATGCATTATATATTAACAGCAAACTTGGATATTGAATACAATAATGTTATAATACCTAAAGGTACAACATGTGAAGTTCAAGTAAGAACTCTACTTCAACATGCATATAGTGAACTCTCTCATAGTAGAGTCTATAAACCAAGTTTTGATCCTGATGCAAAGGTTAAAAGAGTTGTAGCTAAAAGTATGGCTTTTTTAGAAGCAACTGATGATTATTTTGAAGAAGTGAATAAACAAATGAATGAAATTGCTGCTTTTAATTCCTTACAAAAACTAACACTATTATTAGAAAAGACAATAGGTAAAGAAGTAACTATTTCTGAAAAATATAATTATTTTATTATGGACTCTTTTGCAGAAGAATTTAATAATAACTCAATTGACATATCTAGTTATGAAGAATATAAAAAACTAGTAAAAAAAACGTTTAATAAAACCTTTTTAAATTCACAACCTATAATATTTTTCATCTATTATATGATAATTAATAAAAGGTCTACTTTAATAAAAAAATGGCCATTAACAAAAGAAGAATTAAGACCGCTATTTGTTCAAATAGGTGTATCTGTAAATGATTTGGGTTAAGTAACTTTCATTCTGATCATATAGACAAAAGATAATTATGTCAATTAATGAAATTGAAAAAAATATTGTATTTCTAAACAAAATATTATTAATTGAAAAAATAATAAAAATCTGATAAAGAATTTATTTTAAATATGTTGAGTTAGAAAATACTTTGAAGTGTCATTAGGCTTACATCGTCTTTCACTACGGTTATTAGGATATAAATGCAATTAGATTTTTATGAACAACTAAAGAGTATAAAACAAGAGGAACATTATCTTAGAAAAATAAGTATTAATTATGATTATTATATTAAAGGTGTAAGAGATATTATTCAAAGGTTGAATCAAAAAATTTCTTCAAAAAAGATGAATGGCTTGTTAAAAAAATTACAAATAAATAACAAGTTTAATGAATTGCAATATATTCAAACTGCCTGTGAACTAACAGTAATGAATGAATTTTTAAATGATAATTTTGAATTTATCTATGAAAATAAAATAACTCCGCCAAAGGATGTAGATTTTACAATTAAAAAAGACTGCGTACAATATAATATTGAAGTTAAATGTCCTAGTTATGTTTACAATAAAAAAGATAAAAATACAATCGAAATATCTTTTATAAATAGAGCACCTTCTTTAAAAGATAAAAATAATCTGGAAGAAGCTATTAAAGAAATATTAAAAGATAAATTTGATTTTATTGAAAAGAAAAATCTTGATAATATATTAAAAGATTTTTTAATATCTACGCAATCAAAAGTTGAGGACTCTTCTTTGACAAGTATAAATATTCTAGTTGTATGTTGCGATGATACTGTTGATATGCATACATGGAGAAATTATCTTTTTGGATACAGTGGATTCTTCACTGATAATAGTTTTATATCACATAGTGAATTTGATAGAGTTGATTTTGTCTGTTTGACGAATATATACAATAGACACTACAAATATTACAATGAACATCGAATATGTGACCATTGGAAATTATCATCTTCGTTTAATCTTTTGTATCCAAATAAATACTCAAAGCGAAATCAAAATGTTATTGGGAAAAATGAACTTGAAAAAATAAATAAAATATTTCCAAATTATAATATAGAATTTGAAGATTATTTACAAGATGACAATGATATTCCAGAAGGAGAAGAATTGTCAATGAAAAAAGAATTTTTAGGTGTTCATTTTTTTGTTGATAAGTTAGAAAAGAGAGGTGTCTATCATTTTAAAACAACTCAAAACTCTAACAATCTTAGCAGTAAATAGGTTATGTCAATGAAGTCTAACACTCTATAATCTCTTACTTTTAGAGCATTTTACTAATGAAAAGCTTTTCTCAAAGAAACTTGAAGTTTTGGAGTATGTTCAAAAAGTGCACTTTGTGGAACATTCAGTAATATTTGCTTTTTAGTTATAATACAAATTAATATTTTATAAAAGGTCTGTTTTGAGTTTAAATACTGCACATGAAGGTTATGCTTACCAAGATTTATTAACAATTTATTTCATTTTAGATGAACTTTTGAAAGGAAATAAAGATAGTATATTTTCTATTGATAAAAAGCATATTGATAATGATAGGTTTGATGATTTAGTAATAACAAGTGGAACTTATATTCAAAGAAAACAAATTAAATATAGTAATGAAACTACAGCAAAAGAGTTAGCAAAAGATGATTTTTCAAATGATAGCAATTACAAATTAGCTATTTATGAACTTTATAACTCATGGCAACAACTGAATTCAGATAAAAGTGAATTTAGATTATGTTTAGCTTGGGATGAACCAACAGAAGATAACATAAAAAAAGTATTAGCTCCTTTATCTGATGGCAAATCATCATTTTCCAATTTTACAACAAAACTTTTCAAAATTGATTTAGATGTATTATGGGAAGAAAACCCTGAAAAATTTAATAGATGGGATAGCCTAAAAAGATATGTACGAGAAAATAGTGTTGAAAGAGATGATTTTAAAAAATTTTGTGATGAACTTATTATAGAAATAGAATTACCGAAAGCTAGCCTAAATATATCAAATCCAAGTGATTTAGAAAATATTTTACTTAAACAAGCAGAAAGACTAGGAATAGGTGTTTACCCCAATGAAGATATTTACATTGTTGATTTTTTAGAAAGATTTGCAAAAAAAATTGGAGAATATAGAGCTAGCTCATCTGAAAAATCATTAGAAGATATACTAATTGATTTGAGAGTTAAAACAGATTTTGGAAATATTAAACAGAAATTCGAAATAGACCAAACAAAAAATATAAAAAGTCTTGATAAGTTTTCTTCTTTTTATACTAAAGTTATCGAGAATAATAAAACACTACTAATTGGAGAACCAGGAAGTGGGAAATCTTGGTTTTTAACTAACTTTATTGAACATTTAAGTGATACTTCTAAAAAAGTTATTAGACATTATTGTTTTACTAGTACAGAGGATGAAAGCTTTTATGAAAAAAGAGTTACATCAGATGTATTCTTTGGTAACCTTATTGCAGATATAATAAAAGAATTTCCTAATTTAAAAGAAGTTAAAGATAAATTATTTGCATCAGACTTAAATGAATTAAATATACTTTTATCACATATAGATGAAGAATTAATCATAATAATAGATGGCTTAGACCATATAGATAGAGTATTAAAAAATTCTGTTACTTTATCTCAAGAAAAAACAAAAATAATTGATTTTATCTCACAAATAAATATTTCTAAAAATATTTCTATTATTCTAGGTTCTCAGCCTGTAAATGAAATTCGTACTTTAGTAGAAAGTTTTAGTTATATAGAAGAGAAAATTCCTAAGTGGAATATAGATGACACTATTGAATTGATGGATAAATACTTATTAGAAGATGGCTTAATAGATACTAAGTCATTATCAGAATATATTTTTGAAAAAAGTGAGGGAAATCCACTTTATTTGACATATATTATTAAAACTTTATTAGTTCAAGGAAGTAGCCTTGAAGCAATTGAAGCTCTACCACAATATGAGTTTAATTTAAAATCTTACTATGAATATTTATCAGAGCAAATTAATAATAATATTACATCTGAAGTATTAGCATGTTTAGAGTTTTCAGTTACAAGAACTGAATTAAGTGAAATCATTACTTTTACTCATCATTTAGAGGATAATTTAAAAATTTTATCTCCAGTTATAGCTGAAAACATTTCAAGGGGTGGGATAAAACTATACCATGATAGTTTTAGGAGATTTAATGTTGAAAAGCTTAAAGCAAATGCAAATATAGATGAAATATATAAAGTAATCGCTAAATGGTTAAAAGAACAAGACTTTTATGAACATGCAAAATCTTATAGACATTTGTTAAAATATTATATTAAATTAAAAAAATTTAAAAAGGTAAAAACATATGCTTCTGTAGATTTTCTCACAAAGAGTCTATATAATGGTTATTCAGAAGATATTATCAAAATAAATTATGATAACTTTTTATATATTGCAAAAGAAACTTTAGACTGGTCTTTATTTGTTTATCTTAGTGAAATAAACAGAACTATTTATACTACTATATCAGAAGATTATAATAGTGAATTTTTAGAAAACTTTGAGTTATACTTTGAGGCAGTAGGTTTAATCTATGGCTTTAATAGAGCATATGAAATGCTATTTTTTGATGGAGAACAAAACTTCAGTTATTCAATCACTGCAAAAGCATTTTATATTTTAGATAATTATGATTATCCAATTGATTGGAATTTAATAGAAAACTTTTTTGATGGAAGTATTGAACTAGAAAAATTCAAATACTATATATGCTATATAATCTCATTAAATAATATTGATGACTTTATTAAAGAAAATAAAGACAACATATTTACACCTAATTATTCTGAATTCTTAAATATTTTAATCGAAGAGATTTATTTTAAATTAGGAATTGAAAAAATCAATGAAGTAGCTAATTTATATTCTATAGATCCTAATTTAATTAATAAAGTTCTTATAGAGATAAATGTAAATGATAGATTACTTTCCCCTAATTCAGAAATAGAACTTGATGATTTAAATTTAGATTTTATTCAAAATCATTATCAAGAAGGAATAGTAGAAAATTTCTTTTCTACTATCAATAAATATGGTATACACGATATAGGAAGATTAAAATCTTTCAAAGAAACTATCCCTTATTATAATTTCTTTTATAACTGGATACATTTTGAAATAGATATCTGTATTATTGAAAATGAATTAGTTAATAATGTAGATAATGAAACATTAAGTAATGAAGTTTTAGAAAAACTCAAATTTTTAGCAAGTGATGTTGAGCCATTTAAAGGAACCCCAAGAGCATGTGATTTAACAAGAAATCAAAGTTTTTTGATGAAGAAAAGTATTGAAAGAGCTTTATCTTATGTTCGTATTCCTGCTGTTTGGAAAGAAATAATTGAATGTTTAGAAATAATTTCTTTTGGAACAATGACTTATATCAAAGGGAGTCAAGGTGGTGTACTACCCTATGGAATGTTAATGGATATATTGTTTAATTATTTAAATGATGATAATAAGGAATATGTTTTAGAACTTTATAGAAAAATAGATGAAGGTAGAAGTGAGAATTATAATTACCATCTTGATTATAAGTTAAAGAAATCAATTCTTTTATCTAATATTGGTGAGATAAATGATGCAAAAAAAGAGTTATATGATGCAGTTACTTTAATAACTAGTTATACTTTTCATAAAGATAGGACATTAGAAGAAATAATTGAACCTTTAAATAGTATAAATAATATTGAACACAAATTTGCAAAAAAATATGCAAAAAAATTAAAATATTTAACTGACGCAGTAATGAAACATACAGATGATGGTAAAAATACTTGTTGGTTGACTACAGAATGGTTTGAAGAATTTTTAAAAGTTGATAGTAAACTTTCTTCTATGTACTTATTAAATCAGCTGTTAAATCGTCCTAACTTTTGGAAACTAGACTTTATGTTTGTAGATTATATTAAATATAATACCAATAAGATTGATCACATAATTTTAAATTTTCTACATAAATTATCTCCAACAAATTGTAAGAATAGCTATATAAATAGTTTTGTAGATAATATTTACAACATTATTCAAACAGATGAAAAGTTAGCTAAGCAATCATTAATAAATATTTTATCCAGAGATTTAAATAATTTTTATGATAAATTAACTGAAAAAACAAGTAAAAAAATAGAAGTGCTAAAAAATATTTTAAATATATCTATACATATAAAAGAAATAGAAAATAGAAATGATTTTTTATCTTATTCAAAAGATAGTTTAAGTGAAACAATAAATAAACAATTTAGCATTGATACCTTTTCTTCAACCGAGAAAACAACTGATAATATTATTGAATATTATGAGAATAAGGATGATTTATCAGATAAGGATTTAAACTATTTATTTCATTTCTTAAAAGAAAATAATGAAAGCTCAACTATTAAGAAAGTCTTAATTTCTTTAATTCATAAAAGACTTCCAAGAGGAGAAACTTATTTTGAAAATATAAGAAAATTAATTAATAAATTAGACATACAAAATAATACAAAAATTTTTCTTTTGGTTAATATCTTTATTTATTCTAAAGATGGTTGGTATAGACAATTTATTAATAAAGAAGCTTTAAAAGATGCTATAGCTATAGATGAAAATGAAATTTTAAATGTATTAGCAAAATGTTTATTTAAAATCTTTTCAAATTTTGGTTATGGTGCTAAATCTACTGCAAATTTAATTATTGCTTTTGAATATGCAGGTATAAATAAAGAAGAAGTCTTATCTATGTATAAAACTGGATTTGAACAAGTAGAATATAGGCTACCAAATGAAAGTGAATTTAAATGGAAAGAAGTGAAAGATAAAGAATTAAAAAATATGAATGATAATGAATTTGCTATAGCAATGATATTAACTAAAATGACATACTTGGATTCTTTAGTACAAAAAGAAATAATTTTTGCCATAAACTACATATTTAACTATAACAAAGATTTATTAATCAAACCTATAAAATGGTATTTACATAATCTTAAATACTTTCCACATATTTCAATTGCTAGTTTATTAGAACTATTTCTAATACAAATTGAAGATGATTTAAGTTTTTTCCAAAATTTTAAAGATGATATTATAGAATTACAAAATTTTGAGAATTTATATATAAAAAATATTTTAGAAGAATTATTAAAAAGAATTGAAAATGTTTAAATTTGATAGAGTAGAAAATATGGTTTTAAATCATAAATATATTATATATCTAAAGGATATAGGAATAGATACAGATGAAGTCATTAACAATATTAAAATAAATATTGAAGAAAAAGGCTATATATTAGATGATGTATTTTCTAATCCTATTTATAAAATGTTATCTACTAATATTCTAGTTGAAAATATCATTTTTGAAGAAGTAAATAAATTTTTGTTTGATAACTATAAAGATTCAGTTGTTTTTGAAGAAGATGTTAGCATCGATATTAAAAGTATCTTAGCTAGTCAAAATTCTGTAATTGACAGACCTAATATTAAAAAACCATCTGAAATTCAAGAGGGTTTTATTAAAGAATTTAATGTAGAAGAAAACTTTGTAAGAATTGCAAGGTTTGAAAGAGAAATAATTAAAGACTCTCATGACATAGGAAGAAAAGGGCAATCTATTCTTTTTGAGGGAATTATACCCCATGCAATAGATATAAACCGATTATTTTGTAATCAAACATCAAATAATATTTGGAATAATGACTTTTGTAGAAATGAAATGAATTTAGTAGGTTTATGTACTTTGATGAATAGTATTGAAACAACTCATATTCTGTGGTTTAATAGTTATTTTATAAAAGAATTTTTGTTAAAACTTGATAATTTTAACAAAGGATTAAGAGCAATAAATGAAAATAATGAAGTTGTATTAGAATTTAGACAATGGAGAAAAGATTTAATAGGTAATGGAGCTTCATTTGTAGGTCACGATTCAAATATTGCTACACTTGAAGGATGTGATTTATTATTAAGAGAGGATTATTTTCAAGAATTAAATAAAATCTTTCCTGAATTAATTATTCGTGCCGAAAAAATAGAATCATAAACGAGGTAATTATTATTAAGTGTTTAAAAAAACAGTAATTACATATCTTTTTTTTAGTATTAAAAGTAAAGGTATTCGTGTTAAGATATAGAAAAGAGATAAATTTATATTAAAAGTTTAGAATTCTAAATTAAGATAGGATAACCAAAAGTCACCATATAATTACTTTCAAGATGGTTAATATCTCAACGTTAAATAGGACACAAAATTCTTTAAAGTCTCTCTCAACCTCTAAATTTTGGAATAAAATTAGAAAATCTTACTTATTGGATTTATAACCTTTATTCAGATATGTAATTTGTTCCAAATAGTGTTCAAGAAGTAGAATTTAGAGATTCTTTTAAACCCTTAGGACTTTTTGAACAGCTAAAACCACTTTTTAAGTCTTAAGTTTAAAGATTCATCTATTCTACCTTCAAAAATATTGCCAACTATAAAATAGTTAAGGACCAGTTTCAAATGGGCATAAGCATTCTGTATGTCATATACAAAAGCTTAAGCAAACTATTTTCATTTAGTTTTTGTAAGCTTTCTAAACTGTTTATGAACAGATTTAATGATGTTAGAGGTATAAATAATTCTTCTAATATCTTCAAGATATTTAAGTTTTAGTAAAAATCTTTATCTTCATATTTATAGTTTCTATATAAAGTAAAATAGTTAATGTTTTTTTGGAAATCATTATTCAAAAAATTTGTAAGATATTCTATTAAATCTTGTACTTTATATCGATCTGTGAAAAAAAAGCTTAGAGGGATGTTAAATGGATAAAAATTTACGTCATAATATTCTTTTACATATTTTTTAATTTCATCATAATTAGTTTGACCTTTATTAATTAAATGACTTATTTTTTTAATAAATTCATCAGCATCATTAATATTAAAGTTTCTAAATATATAATTCCTATTCAAATAATCTTCATTTGAAAAATAAATAATTAAAATTCTTTCTTGTTTATATTCAATTAATGAATAAGAAAAGTAAATACAATAACTTGATTTATCGTAAATTAGTGTAGTTGAATAGTCTAATATATTTTGATCTATAGCATAAGAAATTAGTTTAAAACTGTAATTATTTGAAAGTGATTCTATAACTTTTTTATGAAAAGTTTCATATTTATCATTTGTAATATAATTGCTATAATAGTGTTCTAGTTCTATAGTTTTATATGCACTTATCTGTGTGTTTTTATTTGTAGCATAAAGTATATGGGAAAAATAATTTGGAATAGTTGTAGTAAAATTTTCTACAATATGGATATTATCATATGTTAAGATATTTGCATGGATCATTAATGTTCCTATGTAAGGGAAATAGCTTTTTATTTGCTCATTTGGATTTATAACTTTTTGAAAGTAATGATAATTATACATCTCTTTTATCCTTTTATCAAAAAGTATTCTCGATAAAAATTTAATTGCTTCTTTACTTATATTTTTATTGCAAATTAACTTAAGTATATTACTAGATCTGTGCATTTTATTACAAGTATTTTCATTAGTAGGATTTATATTTAAAAATGTATAAGAATCAATTACTTCTTCTATTCTTGCTGAAAATAACATCTTTTCAATAAATTTATCTGAAAGATAAAACTTGTTCAAAATTTCTTTACATGGAATGAATAGTTTAAATTGTGGAAAAATATATAAATAACCATATTCTTCTTTGTTAAAATACTCTTTATCTTTTATTTCAACTATTTCATTTAATTTGTATAATTTCTGAAAATAATGTGTAGTAATCATAAATCTTGAATTATAAGATTTTCTCAAACTGTAAGTATGCATTTAAATTTACCTTTGTATATTTAAGTTTGTTGTTGTATATTTAAGTTTGTTGTTGTAAGTTACAACAACTGCAATTGTTCTATACTCTTGACAAGCTTTATGAGCAATAGCATCTACACCCATAGCAGCACCACTTACAATAGTTATACCATGTAAAGATAACTTTGATGATAGTTTATGTGTAAACTCTTTAGTGTAAGAATTTGGTTTTCGTGTACCTACTATGGAAACCATAGGGGTTTGAATAAGTTGGGTATTTCCTATATAAAAAAGATTTTCTGGATACTTTTTCATATTTTCAAGTTGGGGGATTTTTAAATCAATGGTTTTAATCATAAATAACTCACTATAATAAAGTAAGTTATTATATCAATATTTTATAAATAAGGCAATTCGTTTACAAAAATTGGCTCTAGTCCTTTAAGTAGGTGTTTTGATTCTCTTAAAACTTTTATAGTCATATGGTGAGGATGCCCAATAGCTATGGCATAACCTCTCTTTTTAGCTATTTTAATAGCTTTTTTTAGTTGGTTTTGAATATAAGCATACTCTTTTTTATTATCTATAAAAGTGTTTCTTACAATATAAGGCATATTATATTTTTTAGCCATTTTTTTAGCAACTGATTTTGCTGTTGTTCTACTATCTACAAAGATAAAGTTATACTTTTTTAAAGCTCTAAATAGTTTATCCATAGCTTCTTCATTTTGTGTAAATACTGAACCTGTATGATTGTTAGTAAAAACTGCATTTGGATACCATTTTCTTAAGTCTTTAACTCTTTGTTCTATATGTTCGTAAGAGTGAGTTATTTTTAAGGTATTTTTTTCTGGACCTTTAAATTTACTTGAAGCTTGCATAGGAAAATGAATCATATGAAAAGGTAAGTCTTGAGCAAGTTTCGCTGAGTTTGGATGACCCTTTGTTGGTGGTAAAAAGGCCATATTTACTTTATATCCTATATCTAAAATAGCTTTTTTTTGTCTAGTTGAACTTACATCATCAATCATAATTACTATTTTAGGTTTACTTACACCATCATATTTATATAAAGATTTTTTTAAGAACTGCGATTTGTCATCTTTTTTTTCTTCCTTTATCACTTCTTTGATTAAAGGCTTTTCTTCTATTGTAACTATTTCTTCTTGTTTCTTTTTAATCTCTTCTTTAATAGTTTTTATTGGTTTATCTATGTGGTCTTTATTAAACTCTTGTGTGTACTCTTCAAAGGCATCTTTTGGGTTTTCTTCTAGTTTAAAAAACTCATCAAGTTTTTTTTCTTGAAATTGTTTAACACTTTTTTCTTCTACAATATTTTTAGGAGTATCTTTTTTTTCATTTTGCATAATAAAGTAGCTAAGCGCTGAAGCTATAAATGCAAATAAAAATACTAATAAAAATATATTTATTAGTTTTACTTTTGATATAGAACCGTTTTTTTTAGTTTTTTTGGGTGATTTTTTTCTTGTTTTTTTAGTCATGGAAGAAAGTATTTAAGGAAGATAAATCTTCCTTAAATTAGATTAGTTTTTGTCTAAGTCTACGATTTTGTTAGATGCAATCCAAGGCATCATAGATCTTAATTGTGCACCAGTTTGCTCAATTTTAGAAGCTCTAGAGTTCTTTCTCTCAGCGTTCATTCTTGGGTAACCAGCTTGACCTTCTAAGATGAAGTCTTTTGCAAATCTACCATCTTGAATTTCAGTTAATAATTCTTTCATAGCTGCTTTAGACTCATCATTGATGATTCTTTTACCAGCAATATAATCACCGTACTCTGCAGTGTTAGAAATAGAATATCTCATATCAGCGATTCCACCTTCATACATTAAGTCAACGATTAATTTTAACTCATGTAAACACTCGAAGTAAGCCATCATTGGATCATAACCAGCGTCAGTTAATGTTTCGAATCCAGCTTGAACTAATGCAGTAGCTCCACCACATAATACAGCTTGCTCACCGAATAAATCAGTTTCAGTTTCGTCTTTGAAAGTAGTTTCAATAATACCAGTTCTTCCACCACCTACAGCTGATGCGTAAGACTTAGCTAATTCTAAAGCAGAACCAGAAGCATCTTGGTGAATAGCGATAAGATCAGGAATTCCCCCACCTTTAACAAACTCAGATCTTACAGTGTGACCTGGAGCTTTTGGAGCAACCATAATTACATCGTTAGATGCTTCTGGTGCAATTCTTCCATAGTGAATGTTAAACCCGTGTCCAAATGCTAATGTAGCATCAGCTTTTAAGTTAGGCTTAATTTCGTTTGCATAGATATCAGCTTGATTTTCATCTGGTAAAAGAATCATTACGATATCAGCTTCAGCAGTTGCTTCAGCAACAGTTTTAACAGCGAAACCTTTAGCTTCAGCTTTAGCCCATGAAGAACCATTTTTTCTTAAACCAACAACAACTTCAACACCAGAATCTCTTAAGTTTTCTGCGTGTGCGTGACCTTGTGATCCAAAACCAATCATTGCTACTTTTTTTGATTTAACTAATTCAATATTACAATCTTTGTCGTAGTATACATTTAATGCCATTACTTAACCCTCAGTAAAAATTTTTGTAATTATATCAAAAAAAACTGAAAGTTTAGGAAAAGTAGTTAAAATTGACTAATTAGTCTAAATAATTACATCTTAATAACATTAAATAACAATAATTCAAAAGAAATTTAGATAAACTACATATTAAAAACTTAGAAAAAATAAGGAAGCTATAAATTGTATAGTTCAATATTTAAAAAAATATTACAAAATAAAGATGATTTTACTACTGATGAAATGATTAAGCTAGAAGAGCTTATAGAAGAAGAGATTATACTAAAGCAAGATGATAAATATCTATTAAACTCTAAATATAAAGTAGGTTTTATAAAGCTACAAAACAAAAGAGCAAGATTAAAAGACTTATCTAACGAGCACAAAGATATAAGTTTAGATTTTGAGCACTTATCAGGTGCTTATGATGGAGATTTCGTTTTAGCAAAAAGAGTATTTAATCCTAGAAGTAAAGTCAAAGCAAAAGTATTAAGAGTATTAGATGGTAAAGATGGAGAAGTCCTTCTTTATATAAAAGATAAAAAATTTTATACAATAAAAGAGAATATAGAACTTGAAAACAAAGGTGCTTCAAAATATGAAGAAGGGGATGTTTTATTAGTAGATAATAAAACATTGGATTTAATAAAAAACATTGGAAATATAAAAGATCCAAAAGTTGACGAATTTATATCTTTACAT
Source organism: Arcobacter roscoffensis (assembly GCF_024267655.1). Lineage (NCBI taxonomy): Bacteria > Pseudomonadati > Campylobacterota > Epsilonproteobacteria > Campylobacterales > Arcobacteraceae > Arcobacter > Arcobacter roscoffensis. Next base: position 2,797,882 of record NZ_CP100595.1, on the reverse strand, counting down.
CTTTATAATGAGACAGTAAGACTTGAAAAACCTTTAGAAGTGAATGCTATTATGGATGATGAAAAACAAAGAGTTGATTTAAGAGATTTACCTTTTTGTACAATAGATCCAAATAGTGCAAAAGACCATGATGATGCTATCTATTATGATGAAAAAGATGCAATTTTATATGTAGCAATTGCTGATGTTTCATATTTTGTAAAAGAGGGCAGTGAACTTGATAAGTTAGCCTTTAAAAAATCAACTTCTGTATATCTTCCTGGCAAAGTTTTACCTATGCTTCCAAATGAATTAAGTGAAGATATGTGTTCATTAAAAGAAGGAGTTGATAGGTACTCTTATGTTTTTAAAATGCATTTAGATTTAGAGAATAAAGATGTAAAAAAAGCAGAACTTTTTGAAGCTATTATTAACTCTCATAAGAAGTTTTCATATGGAAGAATTGATAGGGTTTTAGAAGGACATCTTGATCAGTATAATAATATAGAGAAAGAAATTTTTAATTACTTACTACCTTTGTATGATGTAACTAAAAGTTTTAGAGCAAAAAGACTTGAAAAAGGATATGACTTTAGAACAAGCGAATTTAGACTAAAGCTTAAAAATGGACAGCTTTTTGGTATAGATGAAGAAGAATCAACAGCTTCACATCAATTGATAGAAGAGTGTATGCTTTTAGCAAATATTCAAGCTAGTAAAAAAGTAAATAGCATTGGAATTTTTAGAATACATGAAGAACCACCTTTTAAAGCCATATCTCAATTAGTAGATGATGTAAATATCTTAGGTGTTAAAGTAAAACTTAAAAGTGATGTGCATGATACAATTACTCATATTCAAGATAAAGCCTCTCATAGTGTATTAAGTGAAGAGATTGATGAGCTTATTATTCATGCACAAACACAAGCAAAATATAGCTCTAGAAATTTAGGGCACTTTGGTTTAGGCTTTAAGTCATATTCTCATTTTACTAGTCCTATTAGAAGGTATTCAGATTTAGTATTACATAGAATGCTAAAAAGTAAGAATACTCCTGAAAACATAGATGAGATTTGTGAGTATATCTCTACAAGAGAGCGTGAAGTTGATAAACTTGTTTGGGATTTTGAAGATAGAAAGTATGCTAGATGGGCAGAAAAAAATATTGGAACAGAAATAAAAGTAAAAGTTATTGATATTGAAAGGAATAAGGCTGTTTGTTATGATAAGGCTAAGGGAATGAAAGTTACTTTAGAAAACTATAAAGGACAGATTTTATATTCTAAATTAAGAGTGAAAATAAAAGAAGCTAATGTTCTTACAAAACAAATAATTGCTTCAATTAAGTATTAATTTACTCTCTTAAATTTGTAAAAAGTTTAGGTATTTTATCTTTTATAATATATTGACCTATTAAGTTGTGTCTTTTGTTTATTAAGATAGGTGCTACAAGATTTACTATTGATTTTTCAATAGGATCTTGAAGTACTACAGAAAAATATATATCAAAATCTTCTCTTGCTCTAATATGCATTTTTTCTAAGATTTCATCTTCAATATTAAAATCAAAAGCGGCATGTTGTAAATACTTAATATTTACTATTGTAAAATTGATTAAATTCTCTTTATCAAGAATCAATGTTGAAAAATAATCATCTAGTTTTTCTAATTTTACATTTTTAGTTTCATCAAATCCCAGTAAGGGAATAGTAATTTCGTACATTTAAAGCCTTTTTTGTAGTGACACAATTTTATTGAAAGTATACTTAGGATATGATATATTTTATGTATAGAAACGAATTTGATAATCATTTAAAACAGAATAAAAAATTTAATGCTTATATGTTTTTTGGTCAATCAACTTTTTTAGTTGAATATTATGCTTCTAAAATATTAGCATTACATGGTAGTAAAGAAGACGTAGAAAAACTATATTTTGATGATTACGATTTCAAATATGCAAAAGATAAGCTTTTGCAATCTTCACTATTTTCTGACAATAATATACTTTTAATAAAATTAGATAAAAAAAGACCTAAAAAAGAAATCATGGAGCTTATAGAAGCTTGTAATACAAATAGTAACAGTACAGTTATCTTCTCATGTTTAGGAGATAGCGAATTTAAAACTATGGGAACTTACTTTAGTGATAAAACAAATTCAGTTAGTATTAGAATGTTCTCTCCTGCAAATCATGAAGCTGTAAAAATTTTAGAAAATGAAGCTAGGACTTTGGGTATAAACTATGAAGTTTCTGCTTTAAATCATCTATTTTTTATGCATAAAAATGATTTATCTTTATGTATGAATGATTTAAAAAAACTTGCTGTATTAGATGTAAAAATTACTTCAAATATAATAAATAGCCACTGTTTTGGAATAGGTGATGTATCTTTTGAAGACTTTTTAAATGATTTAATTCAAGGAAAAGATATAAGTGATGATTTACAACTTTTATTAGAAGAGGGTGTAAATGAGATATATCTTTTATCACAAGTAACTTCTTATGTACAACAATTATTTATGATAAGTTCATATGCTAGAACAATGGGTGCTCCAAATCCAAAAGAGATATTAGGTTTTGTTCCTCCAAAAAATATTTGGGAAAAGAAATCAAAATTAGCAATAAATATTAAGCCAGAAGTCTTTGCTGATATGATGGAATATCTACTAGATATTGAACTAGATTTTAAAACTTCAAAAATCACTAATCAAAACTTGTATTTACAAGCAACTCTAAGAAAGTTTACAGTTTTATTTAGATAAAATCACGGACTTTACAAAAATTCATCCTTGCTGATATTAGGAAATGTAAAGATACCGGCAAACACTATAAGGAGAAAAATAGATGTCAAAATTAAAACATTACGAAACAATGTTTATTGTTAAACCTACTTTAACTGAAGAAGAGACTCAAGCTCAAATTGAAACTGTAAAAGCAAATATTGCTAAAAATGGTGGAGAAGTTGTATCTTGTGACGATATGGGAACTAAGCAATTAGCTTACGAAATTGAAGGAAACAAAAGAGGTTATTACTTTGTAATTTACTTCAAAGGTGAGCCTACAAGTATCAAAGAACTTGAAAGAAACTACAAGTTCAACGAAAACATCATTAGATTTATTTTCATTAAATATGAAAACAAAAAAGAAATCGCTGCATGGACTAAAATGAGCGACGAGGCAGCTAAAAAAGCTAACTAATAAAATAAAGACAGGAACTACTTATGTATAACAAAGTAATTATGGTTGGAAATCTTACTAGAGATATTGAACTAAGATATTTACCTTCAGGTGCAGCTATTGCTAAATCTGCTATTGCAACTTCATATAAATATAAAACATCTACGGGTGAACAAAAAGATGAAGTTTGTTTTTTAGATTTTAATATTTTTGGTAGATCAGCTGAAGTTGCTAATCAATACCTAAGAAAAGGTTCTAAAGTTTTATTAGAGGGAAGACTTGTATTTGAACAATGGACTGCTCAGGATGGAACTAACAGAAATAGACACTCTTTAAGAGTTGACACTATGAAAATGTTAGATTCTAAGAGTGATTCAATGAATAACACATCTGGGGACAACCAAGGTTATAATCCACAAGGTGGATCGTATAATCAACCAGCTGCAAATCAATACAATAATATGAATTCTCAAAATAGTAATACGCAAAACAACTATGGTGGTATGAACAATCAAGCACAACAAATGCCTGAACAAAAAATACCTGAAATAGATATAGACGAAGATGAAATACCGTTCTAGAAAAAAAGGATTATAAAATGGCTGAAAGAAGAAAATACGGAAAAAAATATTGTAAATACACTGAAATGAAAGTTGATTTCATTGATTACAAAAACACAGATTTATTAAAGATTTCTATGTCTGAAAGAGGTAAAATTATGCCTAGAAGACTTACTGGAAACTCTAAAAACTCTCAAGAAATGGTAGAGAAAGCAATCAAAAGAGCTAGACACATGGCTTTAGTTCCTTACATTGTTGATACTAAAAACGTTACTGATTCTGCATACGCTAGATAAGTATAAGTTTTTATAAATCTAAAAGGGGAAGAGGTTTTACCTCTTCCCCTTTTTTTTTATATGTTACTATGGAGAATTTATTAAAAGAAGCATTACGTTTGCGATTTGAATATTATAATCTTTATGAAAATAAAGAAGATAAGTGGCATAAAAAGTATGAAAACCATGACTTATATAAAGTTGTAGTAAAAAGTTTTAAATATGATTTTAAGCAAATAGCACAAAAGATGCCAGAGTTATTAAAAAAGAGTTTATAAAAGAGGAAGAATCCTCTTTTATTTTTAGTTAATTAAGTGCATAAAGTGCATATGTTTTTCGTATTGATCAACAATATCACTTCTAATACTATCTTTCTCCCAAGCCATAATGTCATAGTCTTGTCCACCTTCAATTAAGTGAACAATTGCACAAAAGTATAATTCATCCTCTGCTCTTTCTTCTTCACTTTTATCTTCATTTACAAAAGCAGGCTTAATTCTTGATATATTTTTTACTTCATATAAGAAGTTTTTATTTTCACCAAAATTAGTCTCTTCTCCAAGGTTTACAACTAAACTTACAGTATCGTTAGTTTCATTCATTTTTACTTCTACATCAAACTCATTTTTTCTTAATACTTTTGCAACATCTTCCATAGCTGGTTTTACAACTTTTTCTAAGAATCTTCTAACATTCTTTTTAGTTGGATAGTTTACAATATTATTAAGTCTTTTATCCCAGTCTTCTGAATTAGTTGTTGATGATGCCATAGTTGTAGAGTATTGTAAACTCTCTTTTTTTGCAATATCAAGTCTTAATGCTTTTATAAGTCCATAAGTTGCAACTAGTAAGACAATACTAAATGGTAAAGCACTAGCAATGGTCATGGTCTGCAAGGCAGCTAAGCCTCCAGCAAGGATTAAAACAGATGCTACTACACCTTCTCCTACAGCCCAATAAACTCTTTGCCAAATTGGAGTATTATCATTACCGTTTGAACAAAGCATATCAATTACCATTGAACCTGAATCCGATGATGTAACAAAGAATACAATAACCATAATTGTTGCAATCACAGAAGTAAAAGCAGCAAAAGGAAAGTTCTCTAAAAATGCAAATAGTGCAACAGTAACATCATTTGATACAGTTGTTCCAAGTTGTGTAATTCCATCAGCTAGAATTAGATTAATAGCTGAATTTCCAAAGAATGTCATCCACATTAAAGTAAATCCAGTTGGAACTAATAAAACACCCAGTGTAAACTCTCTAATTGTTCTACCTCTAGAAATTCTAGCAATAAACAGACCTACAAATGGTGACCATGATATCCACCAAGCCCAGTAAAGAATAGTCCATCCTCCAATCCAATCAGTTTTTTCATAGGCAAATAGATTAAAAGTACTACTTAAAATATTTGAGGCATATGAACCTATGTTTTGTACATAAGCTTGAAGTAAAAATACAGTTGGTCCAACTACTAAAATAAATAGTAAAAGTCCTACAGCTAATAAAAGATTTAATTCAGATAATCTTTTGATACCTTTATCCAGTCCTGTAGTTACAGATAATGTTGCAAGTGCAGTTACTCCAAGAATTAATATTACTTGAACAGTAGGGCTAACAGGCACATCCCATAAGTAGTTTAATCCAGTATTTACTTGCAAAACACCATATCCAAGAGATGTAGCAACTCCAAATAATGTTCCAATAACTGCAAAAATATCAACAGCATGTCCAATAGGTCCATAAATTTTATCCCCTATAATTGGATAAAGTGCAGATCTTAAAGTAAGTGGTAGATTATGTCTATAACTAAAGAAGGCTAAAATAATTGCAACAATTGCATATATAGCCCAAGCATGTAATCCCCAGTGAAAGAATGTAATTCTCATAGCTTCTCTTGCAGCCTCAACGGTACTTCCATCTCCAACAGGTGGATTTAAAAAGTGCATTACAGGTTCTGCTACACCAAAAAACATTAAACCAATACCCATACCTGCTGAGAAAAGCATAGCAAACCAAGATAAATTCGTATAATCAGATGTTGAGTGATCAGGCCCTAGTTTAATGTCTCCATATTTTGAAAAAGCTAAAAAAGCAACAGTTATTAAGATAATAGCTACAGTTAGTACATAAAACCAACTACCATTTTCTACTATTACAGATTGTAAAGCTTTAAAAAAACTATCTGCTACTTTTGGAAAAACAGAAGCAAAAAGTGCTAAAGTAATAATCAAAGCAGAAGATATAAAAAATACAGTTTTATTTAATTTACTTGTCATTTTATATTTCCTTTATAATTTGTAAGTACATATATTATATTGAAAAAATCTAATATTAAGATAATAATTAAGAAGTTGATTTAAATTAAGAAATAAAGCCTAAATTAAGTTAGGCTCTATTGTTTTTCCCAAACAACACCATTTGGTGTGTCCATTAAGTTGATACTCATAGCTGATAATTCATCTCTTACTTTATCTGCTGTTTCAAAATCTTTAGCTTTTTTAGCTTCAGTTCTTTTTGAAATAAGTTCTTCAATTTTATTTTTTGTTTGCTCATCAATTCCAAATTGGAAATACTCATAGGCGTCACTTCCTCCAAAACCTAAAGCTTCTTCAATAAATTCTAAAGATGCTACTAGTTCTTTTTTAAAAGCCTTATCTTTTGGGTTTTCATTTAGTCTTTCATTCGCATTATTGATAAATTCATCTATAACTGAAAGAGCTTTTGAAGTGTTTAAATCATCATTTAAAGCTTCAATAATTGCAGCTTTAAAATCTTTGTTTACAGCAGATTTTCCTCCACCATAAACTCTTTTTTTAACTCTATAAAACTTGTCTAATCTTTTTTTAGAAGCTATTAAATCCTCTTCATTGAAATTAAAGTTTGCTCTGTAGTGTGCTGTAATAAGATAGAATCTTACAACTTCACCTGAGTATGATTTTAAAATATCTTTTAAGAAAAATGAATTACCAAGTGACTTACTCATTTTTTCACCATTGATATTTACAAAACCATTATGCATCCAGTATTTTGCTAAATGCTGTTTTGAATCACATCTAGTTTGAGCGGCTTCATTTTCATGGTGAGGAAATAGTAAATCAGCTCCTCCTCCATGAATATCAATTTGATAATCACCATCTTCATAAGCTAAATGCTCTTTTATCATAGCAGAACACTCAATATGCCATCCTGGACGACCCAAACCAAAAGAAGCTTCAAAACTTACATCATTTTCTTTAGCAAATTTCCATAAGGCAAAATCAGAAGGGTTTCTTTTTTCAGTATTTGTTTCTACTCTTGATTGAGAGTTTTCATCACTAGCCATTGAAGAAATAGAACCATAAGTTTCATCTTTTGATGTATCAAAATATATACCATCGCTAGTTTTATAAGCAACATCTTTAGACATTAGGTTATTAATCATATCTTTCATAATTTCAAGATTTTGTGTTGCTTTTGGCTCTAAAGTATTATCTAATACATTTAAAGCTTTCATGTCGTTTTTGTAAGCGTTGATATAAGAAGTAGTAATATCTTCAAGTGTTCTAGAAGTTTCGTACATTTTTTTTATGATTTTATCATCAATATCAGTAAAGTTTTTTGTCATTGTTACTTCATAGTTGTTTATTTTAAACATCCTATGAAGTAAATCAAAGGCAATTGCACTTCTTGCATGACCTAAGTGTGAGTCATCATAAACTGTTGGCCCACACACATATATTTTTACTTGATTTTTCTTGATAGCTTCAAATGGAACTTTTTTCTTCTTTACTGAATCAAATATATTTATAGTTTTCATGTTATTTAAATAGTGCTTCTAAAGATGAAGTATCTCTTGTTTTTTCTTCATTATGATTTGAATCCATAGATGAAGTAGGTGTTTTACCCTCAACTTCAATTAACTCAATATCATATTTTGTAAGCATCGAAGCTAATCTAATATTTAAACCAGCTTTTCCAATTGCTTTAGATTTTTGATCACTTGGAATTGTAACAGTTGCTTTACCTTTTTCATTCCCCTCAGGAGCTTTATCAATCTTAACAGATGATATAATAGCTGGAGATAATGCTCTTGATAAGAACATTTCAGGAACTGTTGAGAATTCAACACAATCAATGTTTTCGCCATTTAATTGTTGAGATACAGCACTAATTCTAACACCTTTTACACCAACAACAGAACCAATAGGATCAATTTGTGGATCAGTAGTTAAAAGTGCAATTTTAGCTCTTGAACCTGGGATTCTAGCACTTGCTTCAATAGAGATTTTTTCATCTTTAAGTTCTGGAACTTCAAGTTTTAATAATGACTCTAAGAATTTAGGGCTTGTTCTTGAAATTTCAATAATTAAACCATTAGTTTTATCAATATTTACAGCTTTTACAACTGCTTTAATTGTATCACCAATTCTGAAAGATTCACCCTTAATTCTACTTTTTCTAGCAAGCATACCTTTAACTTCACCAATTTCGATAAATGTATTTTCAGCTCTATCTACTCTAGTTACAGTTCCAGAGATGATTCTTCCTATTTTACTTTTATATTTACTAACTAAATTCTCTTCAATAAATCTTTGAATTCTATATTCAAAATTGTTATGTAAAATCGTAGCTGCATTTCTTCCCATATTTTCAAATTCAAGGTCGTAATCTACTGTATCACCTACTTCTAAATCTTGATCAATCTCTTTTGCTTCGCTTAGTTCAATAAAGTTTTCAGGGTTAAGTTTATTTCCCCATTCATCTTCACCTAAACCTAAAGTTCTATTATCCCCATCAGGTACAACTTCAATTTTTTGTGAAAGTTCTAACTTTTTATTTTCTCTATCGATATTTGCATCAAAGACTAATGTTTCATCTACCATTTTTTGGGCAGTTTTGATTAATGCTTCTTTTAAAGCATTTTCAACATCTTCAATTTTTAAGCCTTTTTCATAGGCAATTGAATCTAAAATATCTATTATTTTGTCCATTAATAACCTTTTTTATGTTGACATTGAAATGATTTGTTTTGATTTCCAATGTAATGTAGGCAGATATTATATCTAAAACTTCTTTTATACAAATTAAAGCAATTTTAAGATAAAATGTATAGTTAGATTAAAAAAGAAAAGGGCTTAATAAATGGAATTATTATTTGCTAGAAACGAGTTAAATGAAAAACCCAAAAAAGTACAATTAGATAAGATTAAAGAAGAATTACAAAAAGAGGGTGAAAAAATTTTCTATTTTGATAGAGATAATTCTCACAAAGATATGATGGCATTAGTAGATGCTTTAGAAGATGAAGGCTTAAATGTATATTTTAGAGAAGTTAAATACGGTTTAGCTGATGAAGAATATATGTATGAGGTTCATGCACTTTAATAGAAAGTAGTTTAGCAAAATGAGTTCAAACAAAAAATTATTTATTCAAACTTTAGGCTGTCAGATGAATGACACTGATAGTCAACATATTGCATCTGAATTAGAAAAGCATAAAGATTACACTCAAACTGAGCAAATTGAAGATGCTGATTTAATTATCATTAACACATGTTCAGTAAGAGAAAAGCCAGTACAAAAACTTTTTTCTGAAATAGGTCAATTCAATAAAAAGAAAAAAGATGGAGCTAAAATTGGTGTTTGTGGATGTACGGCAAGTCATTTAGGTAAAGACATCATTAAAAGAGCACCATATGTAGATTTTGTTGTTGGTGCTAGAAACATCTCTAAGATAAAAGACGTTGTTGATGTAAAAGGTGCAGTTGAAATTGCTATTGACAATGATGAGTCAATGTATGAATTTGCTGCTGCAAAAACAAACAAATATAGAGCTAGTGTAAATATCTCAGTTGGTTGTGATAAAAAGTGTACTTACTGTATTGTTCCTAATACAAGAGGTGAAGAGATTTCTATTCCACCTGAAATGATTGTAAAGCAAGTTCAAAATGCAGTTGATGAAGGTGCAGTTGAAGTTATGCTTTTAGGTCAAAATGTAAACTCTTATGGTAGAAGATTTTCAGATAAAAGACCTAAGTACTCTTTTACAAAACTTTTACAAGATGTTTCAAAAATTGAGAAATTAAAAAGAATTAGATTTACATCTCCTCACCCTTTACATATGGATGATGAGTTTATTGAAGAGTTTGCAAAAAATGAAAAGATCTCTAGATGTATTCATATGCCATTACAAAGTGGTTCAACTTCAATTTTAAGAGCTATGAAAAGAGGATACACAAAAGAGTGGTTCTTAAATAGAGCAGCTAAAATGAGAGAGTTAGTTCCAAACCTTAGAATTACAACTGATATTATTGTTGCATTTCCTGGTGAAACAGATGAAGACTATCAAGATACTTTAGATGTAGTTAGAAAAGTAGGCTTTGATCAAGTATTCAATTTTAAATACTCACCTAGACCTGAAACAGCAGCATTAGAGCTAAAAGAACAAGAAATTCCTGATGAAATTGGAAGTGCAAGATTAACTGAGTTAATTGAACTTCATAAAAGACATCTTGAACAAGAAATGCCTAAGCTTATTGGTTCAACTGTAAATATTTTAGTTGAGTCATTAAAACCAAATGGTGAGATTTCTGGTTATACTGATAACTATCTTCAAGTATTTGCAAAAGGTAGTGATGATTTACTTGGTAAATTTGTGGATGTTAAAGTAACAGATGTAACAAGAACAGCTTTAAAGGGTGAAGTAATAGCCTAATGAAGCTTTTCTTTAAACTAAAAATATTACCATATTTTTTATATTTTTTAGTTAGATTAATCTATGCTACAAACAAAAAAGTTTATCATCATCCAAAGTTAGATGATGAAGCTTATATTTTTGTTATGTGGCATGGAGATTTGCTAAGTCAACCTTTTAACTACAAAGCCCAAAGAGCTAATAAAGTAGTAAAAGGTATGATTAGTTTAAATAAAGATGGAGAAATTCTATCAAAAACTTTTTCACTTTTAGGAATAGAAGCCATAAGAGGTTCTTCTTCTAAAGGTGCAGCTAAAGTTTTAATTAGTACAATTAAGGAAATTAAATCAGGAAGCGACGTGGCTATTACTCCTGATGGTCCAAGAGGACCTAGATTTTCTGTAGCAAATGGTGTTGTAGCCATTGCTCAAAAAAGTGGTTCTAAAGTTGTAGTTTTAAACTCAAAACCAAGTAAGTATTGGCAGTTTGATTCTTGGGATAAGTTTGTTTTACCTAAGCCTTTTGGTAAAATAGATTTTTATATGTCAGAACCTTATGATATTAGTAACTTACAAATAGATGAAGCAAAAGATTTTATTAAAGAAAAACTAATGGTTCATTCAATTAAATAGTTTAAATAGGAAATATATGTTTAGTAAAGAGTCTTTATATATTAATGCAATTAAATATGATACTCAATTAAAACTAGATTATAAAAAGCTAGATGATGAGCAGATAAGTGAAGCGAATAATTCAGTTTTTTTAGTTAAAGATGAGATATTATCCCATGAAATTGCTCATAAAATTAATGCATCTCAGAAACAAACACCCGTAACTTATATCTCTACTTTACTTATTAGTGATACAACAAAATTAATTCCTAAATCAAGTAAAAAACCAAATGATTGTGAAATAGCACATTTTAATAATGACTATGATATTGCTGTTTTAAAATCTACTCTTTTTGAGACAGAACACTATTTTGAGAAAACAGGGATTGATTATATCTATTCTGCTTTTCATATTTTGAATTTACATATTGAACAAAAAGTATGTAAGAATCAACTTCTAATTTTTTTATTCAATAATAAGGCATTTATATTAATACTTGATGACAAATCAAAGATTGTTTACAGTAAAACAGTTGAACTACCAAATTTTGATAGTGTTAAAAAAACACATTTTTATGATGATGATGTAGTAGGACAAAAGCTTTTTGATGAAATTTATTATTTAGAGTTAAGTGAAATTATTCACAATAATTTAAATGAGTTTTATGAGAAAGAATCACAAACATTTATTGATAAAATTACTATTCTTTATACTTTAAAGCAATTGAGCCAAGAACAAATTGATAATTTAAGTAATGAGCTACTACTTACAATAGATTATCAACCAATAAATATTGATGAAGAGATTTTTGAATTATCAAAAGATAAACATCAAAAACAAAGCTTTATAAGTCCAAGAAAAAAAGAGAAGAAAGGTAATTACTTTACTATTCTTATTGTGCTATTTTTTGCTTTATCTTTTTATGGAGTTTATCTTTTATTTGATGAAGTATCACAAAACAAAACTCAAGAAACTAAAACAGAGAAAAATCTAAGAAGTGAAGTTAAACTTCCAGATCATGTCAATAAAAATGACAGAATTATAAAAAGAATAAAAGCTATTTTTGATTCAATTCCTTATGATGTAGTATTAAGTGAAATGGTTGTAGATGGAGATGCTTTACTTCTAAGAGCTAAGTTTATAAAAGATGATACTTTTATAAAGTCTCTTCAACCAGAACTTGGCTCACTTTATGAAACAATAGAAGTGGAATTGGACTCAAAAGATAAGAAATATTTCGTTGATGGTACAGTTATGGCTAAAGACTTACTTGATTTAGAAGATATAAACTATAAAAAATACAATAGTAGGTATATTGTAGATGAGTTTTTTCCTATTTCAAGAGTAACTGAACAATTAAAGATTTTAATGCCCGAAAATGCAATAGTTAAATTTCAATCAAGTCAAAATAAGAAAGTTACTGTATTCAACTATTTGGTTAATATTGAAGTAGCTACACCTAAAGAGTTTTTTGATTTAATTGATATGATAAATAATGAGTTATATTCAATTAGTATTTCTTATCCAATAAGTATGATAAAAAATGAAGAGGGTAATTTAGATATTGAGTTTAATATTCAATTTAATCAACCTCAATAATCTAAAGATATTAATAGAAATAAAAAGAATTAAAGGTTAATTCCAAACCTTTAATTCATTATAAATAGAATCTCTTTCAACAGGTGTAAATCCTGTATTTTGGATTAGCTCTACAAACTCTTTTAAAGCAACTCCTCCTGCACTTGAAGCACCAGCAGCACTTTGAATTGATTCTTTTTCAATTGTTCCATCAACATCATTTGCTCCAAATTCTTGAGCTATTAGTGCAAGTTTTACCGTTGATGTTGCCCAATATGCTTTGATATTTGAAATATTATCAAGCATAATTCTAGCAATTGCATAAGTTTTTAAAATCTCTTGACCAGTTAATGGCTCTTCAACTTTTAAGTAATTGTTTTCTGTTTGATATACTAAAGGAATAAAGGCATTGAAACCACCTGTTTCATCTTGCAAGTCTCTTAGTCTTATCATGTGATCAATTCTATGTTCTCTTGATTCTACATGACCAAATAACATAGTAGCATTACTTTGCATTCCTGCTTTATGCCAAAGTCTGTGAATTTGTAGCCATTCATCAGATTTAACTTTTCCACCACAGATTTTTTTTCGCACTTTTTCATCAAAAATCTCAGCACCGCCACCTGGCATTGAATCAATTCCATGCTCTTTCATCATAGAAATTAAATCTTCATAAGATACATCATACTCTTTACTTAAGAAGTGTATTTCTGCTGCTGTTAAGGCTTTTACATGTATTGAAGGATAATTTTCTTTAATTTTTCTAAAAACATCCATATACCATTGTAAGCCTGTATCTGGATTATGTGCTGATACAATATGAACTTCTTTAATATCATTCTTTGAAGAGTTTTTAACAATATCCAAAATCTCTTCATGACTCATTGTCCATTGATTTGGATTTTTTCTACTTGCACTATAGGCACAGAATTGACAAACATCTTTACATACATTTGTTGGATTTATGTGTCTATTAATATTAAAATATGTTTTTTTACCGTGCTTTTCTTCTCTTATTTTGTTTGCATAATGAGCTAAAGTAAATAAGTCTAAATCAAAAAGTTCTACACCATCTTCATAGCTTAGTCTTTGCCCATTTTCTAATTTTTCAATAATACTCATAATTTTCCTATTTACAATCTAAATCTTTAGTTAACTCTTTATGTCTTCCAATATGAATAAAACCAATACAAGTTTTATTTAGATTACCATCAAAGAATCTTACTTTATATACTGTACTTTTATATCTAGTCTTAGTATCTTCTACCCTTAATTTATTAATCACTTCCATACTATTTATATTTTTGTGTCCTAAAGTAGCAAGTATTTCAGTCATTTTTTTCTCTTTTAAATCTTTTAGTACAAAAAATATTGCAATTGCAAGAGCTACAATTATACTAATTATAATAACAGTTTTCTTTGGTAGTTTCCTAACTTCAGTTTCACTCATATCTTTTCCTATTCTTCTATTTTCATTTCACTTAATGGTTTAAATTGATTCTCTTTTTCATCTAAATAATCAATTTCACCATTTTGTACATCATAGTGCCAACCATGAATTTGTAGTGTTTTATCTTCAACTTTCTTTTTTACATCAGGATAAGTTAAAAGATTTTTTAATTGATGTTTTATAGAGTTTCTCTCTGTTATTCTATACATCTCTTCTTGGGTATTAAACTTTTTATCAGCTAAAGTTTTTTCTTTTGCAGCCATACCAAGTTTTAGCCAAGTTTTAACATGAACCAATGAAGTCGTATCAGGAATTTGATCATATTCATATAAGCTTTTACAAGCTCCACAGTGAGTGTGACCACATACTATTATGTGTTTTACTCCAAGAACAGCAACTGCATACTCAATAGCAGCAGCACTTCCATGGAAATCCTCATCATGTCTAAATGGAGGAATAAAATTACCTACATTTCTTAAAATAAACATATCACCTGGTTTTGTATTTAACATTAAATCAGGTGTTAATCTGCTATCTGAACAACCCACAAATAATACTTCTGGTTTTTGTCCATTTAGAACTAATTCATTTAGTTCTTCTTGCCACTTTGGAACCTTACTTTCTTGAAAGCTTTTGTGACCTTTTATTAATTGTTTTAAAATCATTTTATTTACTCTTATCTATTATTTTTTTATTATTTCAACTTCACTTGAAAATGTAAAAGAAAACTTAATAAAGTTGCTATTTTCACATAAGTTCCTTTATTAATTTACATACATCTCTTAAATCATCTTCTTCTATATCTATTTTTGCTATAAGTCTAATAATGGCTATTTTTACAGTTGGTTGCCTAATTGCTCCAACTACAAAGCCTTTTTTTTCAACTTCTTTTTGAATCTCTTTAACTTTTTTATTATCTGCAATTTCAATTGGAATAATTAAACTTTCAGATGCGATATTTAAAATTTCTTCAACTATTTTCAGATTTTTATTTATTTTTTCTTTTAGTGCTTTTTTATTGTTTACAATAAAGTGTAAAGATTCTAAGCCCATTGCCATATCAAAAAGTGATGGTGCAGTAGAGTAAATAATAGGCTTAGCTCTATTTTGTAAAAACTCAATAATTTCTTTTGAAGCTAAGATATAAGCTCCATATGAACCATAGGCTTTTCCTAGTGTGCCCATTTTGATATGATGCTTATTAGGTTTAATTTTATAGTAATCAAAAATTCCCAATAAACTATCTCCTAAAACACCTGAACTGTGAGCTTCATCTACAATTAGTAGGCTGTCGTATTTTTTTGCTATATGGAATATCTCTTCTTTTGCAAGATCTCCACCCATTGAGTAAACACCCTCAATGGCGATTATTTTTCTACCTTTTCTTTCACAAGCTTTTAGTTTTTCCTCTAAGTCTTTTTCATCATTATGATTAAATACAATAACTTGTTCATCTTTTAGAAGTTTAGTAGCTAAAATACCACTTGCATGATAGTCATCGTCAATAAATAAAGTATCATTTTTTCTACAAAGTGCTTCTATCATGGAAATATTTGCTAAAAATCCAGAACCTACGCAAACAGCTGCTTCAAATTTATTTACTTCACAAAGCTTCTCTTCAAACTCTTTATGAATAGGGTTGTAACCATTTACAAGCATAGAAGCTTTGGGTGAATAGTACTTTTGTTTAAGTACTCTTTCATAAGCATTTTGAAAAATATTTACATTGGAAGCTAGACCTAAATAGTCATTTGAAGCTAAATCAATTAAGTTTTCATTGAAGATATCTCGTGTTCTAAATCTATTTGATTTTTTAATTGAAAGTAGTTCTTTTGAATACAAAAAATTCTCCATAAGTGTTTATTTATGTTATCTAAAAAACCATAAAAAATAGTTGAATAATTAATGAATAATTTAGATGCTAGTTTAATGCTATTTTGTCTTGTTATACTTTTTTTACTAATTTTATATACGTCATTTAAAAAGATGAATGTATCGCTCATTACATTCATCTTTCTAATAAAGAGCAATATTTTACAAGACTTTTAACAAACTATTATGTATTATCTTTACCATGAATAACAAAATATTAAAAATCAAAGATTTAGACTACTTAGAACTAAAATACTCAAGAAGTTTTCATGAGTGTTCTCAAAAACATTATCATAATCTAATATGCTTTTTAGCCTTGAAAAAAGGAACAGCTAAAATAGTTATAAATGAAAAAGAAACAATATTAGATGAAAATACTTTAGTTGTAATAAATCCAAATGAAGTACATTATTCAATAAGTAGCGATTTTAACGAAGACTATTATGTTATTTATATAGATAGATCATGGTATATGAATTTACAGAAACTAACTTATAAAACAGAAGATACTCTGCTTTTACCTAATAAAATTGTCAAAAAAAGGTATTTAGATAGTTTTTTTGCACTTTTTGAATTTTTAAACTCTTCAAATGAAAGTATCAAAAAAGAGCTTTTATTATTAGATTTTTTTAAAGAGATATTCACTATGTATTGTAAAAAAAGTGAAGTTGTAAAAATGGATAATACAACTCAAATTGCAAAAGATTTCAAAGAGTATATTGAAAATAATATCTCTTCAAAACTAACACTTTCAAAAATTTCAAACGAGTTAGGCTATAGCCCTTATCATATTATAAGAGTTTGTAATCAAGATTTTGGTTTATCTGCAAATGCTTATATAGTAAATAAAAGAGTGCATAGAGCAAAAAAACTTATAGCTGATGGTTTTGATATAAGTAAGGCTGCTTTAGAAGTTGGCTTCTATGATCAAAGTCATTTAACAAATGTATTTAAAAAAGTATTTGCAATAACTCCAAAAGCGTATCAAAAGGAAATAGAAAAAAATGAAGATTAATTTACTTGATAAAAATAGCAATTTTAATATTTTACTTGCTGGAATTATAGGACTTTTTATAGGTGTTGGAGTTGCAAGATTTTCTTATACTTCTTTGCTTCCTGCGATGCTTGAAGATGAAGCTTTGACTTTAACTTTCTCTGGAATCTTGGCTTCTGTAAATTATGTGGGGTATTTAAGTGGAGCAATATTTGCAATTTTTATAAAAGATATAGATACAAAAGTAAAGTACTTTAGAATAGGGATTGTTCTATGTATCTTAACCACAATTATTTTAGGAATTACTACAAATGAAATCTTATGGTTTATATCAAGAATAATTGCAGGTTTTGCAGCAGCAATGGCTTTGATTGTTGGTGCTGCTATTGTTATGGTAAAGCTTAATTTTGAAGATAAAACAAAAGCAATGGGAATATACTTTTCTGGTATTGGTATAGCCCTAGCTAGCTCGGATATTATAAGTAGATATGTTTTATCTTACTCTTCTTGGGAAAACTCTTGGATTATTTTGACTTTAAGTGCCGCTCTTGTTTGTTTTTATCCTTTATATATTTTATCTTTTGATAAAAAAGTAGCAAGTAATAATGAAAAACACCCTTTTAATAAAGCTATATTCTCACCTTTTGTGGTTATTTTAATTGCTGCTTATTTTACAGAGGGAGTTGGTTTTGTTGTTCAAGGAACTTTCTTACCAACTATTTTAAAATCAATTGAAGGATTAGAAGATGTCGCAGCTTTGTCTTGGCTTTTAGTGGGTCTTGCTGGAATTCCATCTTCTATTATTTGGATGAGATTAGCTTATAAGTATGGAAGTGTAAATATAATAATACTTGCAATGAGTCTACAAGTTGTTGGTATTTTAATTCCTACACTTACAAGTAATATGTATTTAAACCTTTTTTGTGGGGTATTGTATGGAGGAACTTTTGTTGGACTAGTTGCATTATTTATGAATTTAGGAGGACAATTAGCAAAGAAAAACCCTGTAATGCTGATGGGTGCATTAACTACAGCTTATGGAATAGGGCAAGTTACAGCACCTTTATATGCAGTAAGCTTAACGCAACTAACAGGTAATTATAATTATGCTCTTTATTTAACAGCAGCTATTGTTTCTTTTGGAGTTCTATTGCTTTTATTTTCAAAAAAAGTAATAAATAAGTAGTGTTATAAAATTTGTGATACCTTTGTGCTACAATATGTAGATATAATGAAAGCATTAAAGGAGAGCATATGTTTAAGAACATGTCAATAAAGATAAAACTTACTTTAGTATCAGTTATTGGACTACTGATACTTGGAGTTTTTATTACTGTTTTATCTGTAAATAAATCAACAGAAGCTTTACTAGAAGCTGAGTACAACAAGCTTAAGTCAATTGAAACAACTAAAGCAAGTGAAATTAATAATTATTTTAATTCATTAAAATCACTACTTATTTCACTTGCAAACTCCAAATCTACTCAAGAGGCATTTTTAGAGTTTGAAGACGGTTTTTATAAACTTAGTGATGAAATAGATTTAGATACTCAAAGTATCAAAAAATCATTACAAAATGATTTTGAAGCAAACTATTTAAATAGTGTAAATTATGATGTACCAAATTCACAAAATAGAAGAAGTACTTCTTCATATGTACCCTCACTAGATAGTGCTTTAATTGCTCAATATATTTTTATTACTAATAATAAAGAAAAATTAGGTGAAAAAAATTCACTTATTTATGATGAAGCCTTTGATTCTTCATATATGAAAGCCCATAAAAAGTATCACTTAACTTACGATAAGTATTTAAATGAATTTGCTTTATATGATATCTTTATGGTTGATTTAAAAGGAAATTTAATTTATACAGATTTTAAAGAAAAAGATTTTGCTACAAATTTAAAATCAGGTGTTTACTCAAATACAGGTATTGCAAAAGCTTATAAAAAAGCTTTAAACCTATCAGAAGGTGACTTAGCATTTGAAGATTTCGCACCTTATGAGCCAAGTTATAATGCAGCAGCTTCATTTATTGCAACACCAATTTTTGTAGATGATGTAAAAAAAGGTGTTTTAATATTTCAAATGCCAGTTGATAACATCAATGCTATTATGAACTTTGAAGGTAAATTTAAACAAGCAGGATTAGGAAATAGTGGTGAAGTTTATTTAGTTGGTAGTGATTATAAAATGAGAAACAATTCAAGATTTATAAAAGATATAAAAAATGATGTTGTTCAAAACCTTGGAAGTACTATTGGTATTTGGGAAATAAAAACTCCATCTGTACAAAATGCTTTAGAAAATAAAGACTTTCAAGATATTATTACTGATTATAGAGGAATAGATGTTTTAAGTCTTTCATCTACAATTGATATCTTTGATACTACAAAGTGGGCAATTATTGCCGAAATTGATGAAGAAGAAGCCTTAGCCCCTGCTCATGAGTTAAGATTAATAATATCAGTGCTTTCTCTAATTATTATTGTTTTAGTTGCTTTAGTAACTTTATATTTCTTTAATGCCTTAGTTTTAAAACCTTTAGAGCAGTTCCAAAACTCTTTATTAAGCTTCTTCGATTATGTAAATAAAAAGACAGAGGATATAAAACTTTTAGAAGTTAAATCAAATGATGAAATAGGATTAATGGCAAAAGCTGTAAATGAAAATATCGAATTAACTCAAAAAAGTTTAGAAGAGGAAAAAAGCTTAATAAGTGATGCAAGTACAGTTATTAATAGTGTAAATTCAGGGGATTTATCCCAAAGAATAAACTCAAACTCTTCTAATAAAGGTTTAAATGAACTAAAAGATTTAATTAATACAATGCTTATAAATCTTGATAATAATATCAATAATATTTTAGAGATTTTAGGCGAATATGCAAACTATAATTATTTAAAACAAGTTGACAAAAAAGACTTAAGAGGTGAGTTGGCAAGTTTAATTGATGGAATTAATGATTTAGGTGATTCAATTACAGGAATGCTACTTGAGAATAAAAATAATGGTCTTACTCTTCAAAATGGCTCGCAAAAACTTTTAAGTAATGTTGATTCTTTAAATACAAGTTCAAATGAAGCAGCAGCTTCATTAGAACAAACAGCAGCAGCCTTAGAGGAAATCACAAGTTTAGTAACTACAAATACTCAAAAAGTAAATGAAATGAGTAGCAAAACAAATCAACTTACAAGTTCTGTAAAAGAGGGTGAAAACTTAGCTACTAGTACAACTTTAGCAATGGATGAGATAAATGAGCAAGTTCAATCAATAAGTGAAGCAATTTTAGTAATTGATCAAATTGCTTTCCAAACAAATATCTTGTCACTTAATGCAGCAGTAGAAGCAGCAACAGCAGGTGAAGCTGGGAAAGGCTTTGCAGTAGTTGCCCAAGAAGTTAGAAATCTAGCAAGTAGAAGTGCAGAAGCTGCAAATGAAATAAAATCAATAGTTGAAAATGCCACTTCTAAAGCAAATGAAGGTAAACATATCTCTGAGAATATGATTAAAGGTTATAGTGATTTAAATAGTAGTATTACAGAAACAATAGAGCTAATAAAAGATGTAGCCTCAGCTTCAAGTGAACAAAAAACAGGAGTTGAGCAAGTTAATGATGCTATTAATATGTTAGATAGTCAAACGCAAAAAAATGCAGCAATTGCTACAGAAACAAAAACAATCGCAGAGCAAACAAATAAGATAGCTTTAAAGGTTGTTGAAGATACTAATACTAAAGAGTTTAAAGGCAAATAGCCTATAAACTCTTTTTTACAAGAAGTGAGGCGATTTTATTGTGAGCGTGAACAAAATTATCAATATCTAAATCTTCAAACTCTTTTTTTTCATTAAAATTATTGATTTTTAAAACTATATTTGAGTTTGCTTTATACTTTAAAATCGCATCACAAATCAATCTTTTCTTTTCTAGATTATCTAATGTGATGATAATACTAGAAGCTTCATCAGCTTTTAGTGATTCTAAAACTTGTACCTTTTCTAAGTGCCCAAAGTATGCCATATATCCACTTTTCCTTGCATTTAATACATGTCTTAAATTATCTGTAATTATTACAAAAGGTATTTCTTTTTCATTTAGTTTACTAGCAACTCTTTTTCCAAGTGCAGAGTATCCACAAACTATTATGTGGTTCTTTTTATCAATTGGTGTAATATTATCAGATTCAAAATATTCTTGTGCAAAAAATGATGCTATTTTGTATATATTGTTTACAATAAATGGAGTTATTATCATAGATAAAACTGTAACTAATATTAAAAATTTACTTAAGTTTTCATCTAAAATTCCATTTGCAGAAGCTAAAGCAAAAACTGCAAATGAGAACTCACCTACTTGACATAGGGCAAGAGCTGCTTTTACTGAGTCATTTTTATTTGATTTTCTTCTAATTAAGAAGTAAATTACAATAGCTTTTAATAAAAGAATAGCTATAAAAACTAGAACTATATATACAATATTTTCAAAAAGATAAATAATATCTATTTTCGTACCAACTGTAAAGAAAAAAGTTCCTAGTAAAAGGTCTTTATATGAAGCAATATCTGATTCAACTTTTATATGATATTTTGTCTCAGCTATAATCATACCTGCAATAAATGCTCCAAGGGAATAAGTAAATCCTAATTCATGAGCTAAAATAGAAGCTCCAAAAACTATAGATAAAACTGAACCTATAAATAGCTCTTCAAGTCTTGCTTTTGTTGAAAACTGTAGTAGCCAATTTACAATTTTTTTACCAATAGTAAACATAAAAACTATAATAGCAATAGCTGCTAAAGTAGTTTTTAGAATAATATCTTGCAGTTCTAAAGTATCATTTGATAAAAAACTTATAAGCAAAAGTATAGGTATCACAGCTAAGTCTTGAAAAATTAAAATAGCTGTTGTTTTTTCTCCATAAGGAGTGTAAATATCCTTTGATTGTTTTAAGTATGTTAAGACAATAGCAGTTGAAGATAAAGAAAAAGCAAGGGACACTATAATAGCTGATACCGTATCAATAGAAAATACTAACTTTGCTATGACAAAGATTAAAACAGCACTAATAGCTACTTGAAAAAAACCATTTACAAATAAGAGCTCTTTTATTTTTTTTAGTTTATTTACTGACATTTCAAGTCCAATAGTAAACATTAAAAATACTATACCAAACTCTGCTATTAGGTTTAAGGCATCTAGATTATGGTTCTTGCTTAGGTTAAAAATAGAGGTAATTATTATACCTGTAATTATATATCCAATAATATGAGAAATTTCATATTTTTTTAAAATAATGTTTAATATTGATGAGATTGCTAGTGATAAAAATAGTATAAATAGTATTGATTCCATGTATATATTTTATCCTAAAGTATATTTTTTAACAAGATAAAACTGTTTATTTTTTTTACAAAGTGATATTTTCTAGGTGTTCTATTTGCTCATCGCAAACTATTATTGCATCAATACAAAATATTGGGTTTATTTTTTTAGTTTGTATATAATAATCTATACTTCTTTTTAGTTTTGAGAGTTTACTTTTGTGGATATTATTTATAGCAGTTTCATAATCAGGGGCTGATTTTACTTCACAGAAGTGGTAGACATTATCTTTTTTACAAATAATATCTATCTCTCCTAGCTTTTTTGCATAGAAGTTTTGCTCAATTATTTTAAAACCTCTATCTTCAAGGAAACTAAGTGCTTTTTTTTCAGCAAAATCTCCTTTTTCTTTACTCATTAAAAATCACCCACCACCAACAAATTGCAATAATTCAATTTTATCATCATCTTTTGGCTTAAAACTACTCCAATTGTCTTTTTTTACAATTTCCATATTCACAGCCGCTGCCATAACTTTATCTTCAATCTTTAATGATGTAATAATATCTTGTAAGCTTGAGTTTTCATCAAAATTCTTTGTTTCACCATTTACTATTAAATTCATATTAAACCTTTTCTTTCTCATATTCAATCATATATCCAAGACCTCTAACATTTGTAATAAAATCTTCTTTTAAAGATTTTTTGACTCTATTAACTTCTGCTCTAATAGTGGCATTATCAATTTCATCGTTCCAAACAAACTCTCTAAACATATCATAGTTTACTACTGAGTTTTTAAACTTTGTTAGAAGTTGAATAATTTGTATTTGTCTTTTTGTCAAACTTTGAACTTCGTTATTATACAAAAGAGTTAAAGTATTTGGATTAAAACTATATGAATCTGACAATTTTTTATCTTTTTGGGGTAATATTTTAGCTTGACTAATTTTATCAATTCTAAGAGATAGCTCTTTTAGATGAAAAGGTTTTTTTAGGTAATCATAACAACCAAGCTCAAATGCCCTTGAAATATCTTCAATATCAATAAGTGCCGAAATATAAATAGTTGGAATTACTTTGTTTCTTTTATGTAAAAACTCTAAAACTTCAAAACCATTAATATCTGGTACATTAATATCTAATATTAATAAGTCAAATTCTTCCATATCTAATATTCTAAGACAGTTATTCCCATCTCTTGCAGTTCTAACTTCATATTTTCTTGATTGTAAAAACTCAGTAATTGCTCTATTTAGCATTACATCATCTTCTAATAATAAAATTCTCATATAATTTCTCTTTCATTAAAAAGATATCTAAATGAAGTAAAATACTCATTTGAATCAATTTTAATAGTTATATTTTCTTCGTCACAAATCCTTTTGACTAAACTTAGTCCTAAACCAAAACCTTTTTTCGTAGAAGTTTCTCTATAATATTCTTTAAATATCTTTTCTGGATATTGAATATATTGAGAACAACTTGAAATTGTTAAGGCATAGTTTTTATTCTCTTTTTTTAATGATATATAAATATTTGAGTTTTCCTCTGTGTATTTTATAGCATTAGTTAGATTATTATCTACTATTCTTTGAAGTTTTGTTTCATTAAAATTAAAAATAATCGACTCTTTTTGGCTGAAAAATTTAATAGTTGAACCTATTTGATTAGCCGATTGGGAGAAAAAATCAATTCTTGATCTAATAAAATCTACTAAATCAATTTTCTTTTTAGGGTATAAAACTTGATCTTTTTTTACTAGGTAACTTAAGTCATCATAGATATTAAAGACATTTTTTAAGGCAACTTCAATTGTTGATAAATATGTATTTTTCCCATGTTGCATCTCGAAAAGCTCAATATTACTCATTATTACAGATAAGGGAGTATTAGTTTCATGAACTGCATGTCTTAAAAAAATCTTTTGTGATGTTAGAAGCATTTGAGAGTTTATTTTTTCTACTTCTAGTTTTGTAGATTGCTCATCATAATCCTTTGATGATGCTTCTATTAAATGAGTTAAGGTTTTTATGTTTCTTGTATAGAAGTCATCTAGGTTACTTTGTTCAAGCTCTAAAGGGAAACTTTTTTTTGAGTTTTCTTGGTTTTCACTTAGCGATACTACTGTAAATGTTTGATTCAAAAGCTGTGTACTTCCGTCTTTATAAAAAAACTCTCCATTCCCAAAAAAACCACTTGTAGAAGCTATGTTTGCATAGGCTTTGTTTTCATTAAAAATAAGATTAGGCATATATCTTCTTCTTGCTAAACAAGAATAAATAAAAAAACTTTCACTATTTGCAAATCTTTTTTCATCTGCTACTATTGGCTTTTTTAAGATTACTTCAGCATTTCCAAATCCAAATTTGATTTTATCTTTATTTTTAAAATTACCTGTATACTGAAAACTTCCATCTTTATTTATTTTCATTAAGGCTCTTGCTGTTAGGTTTTTATTTGTTTTTATAAGTAAAGGAAAAGTTGTTGCACTCTCAGGTAGTGATTCTAAAATATCATCACCTAAGTATTTTTTATAAAAATCACATACTTTTAAGTTGTTTATTTCGTAAACTTTATTGTCTAAAGCTTTTGTTATTTCATGTTCTACTCCAATACAAGACCAATTAAATCTAAAATCATTTTTAACTTCAAGATTATCAGAATTTAGGGATACTCCCACAGCACTATTTTGATATATGTTATTATCTAAAGAAATATAAGTATTTTTATAATTGCCATTATCAGCAGCCATCGCACCACAGATAATCACATCTTTTGAAATACTATTTACACCTTTTAGAAACTCTTCTGCATTTATATTTAAAGAGTTTGTAAAAAGTATCAAAAGTTTAGTGTTTTTACTGATTAGATCTTTTGCTAGACTAACACCTTTTTCATATGAGTCTTCAAGTTCACTAAAGCTAGCTTTTATTGAAGTTGTCTCAAAGATGCTAATAGATACAACAATTGAATTTGTTAAAACCTCTTCTTTATAAATCTCACCATCTGAGCTACTACCTATACAAATTGCATTTGGAATTTTTTCTTTTATATAATCAAGTGTTTGTTTATAATTTTTTTTGTTTTGTCCACAAAAAACTTGTACTAAAATATTACAATGGTTTTTAAATTGTTCAAAGTCAATTTCTTCTTTACAAAAAGAATCATCTATTTTATAATTATAGGTTTTCATACGAAATTATAACAAATTATGATTTTACAAAATGTGAAAAATGTGAAAAAATGTATCAATGAATAAAAACTGTAACTTATTGACATAATAAAGTATAATATAATCTACTTTATTATGCTAAGAGTTTTGAATCTATCTCCCATTCCTGTTGGTTCAAGTAGTATCTTGACTTTTTGAGTCTCTCTTAAATAAGTGTTTTCATCAACATTTGCTTTTAAAATTTCTAATAAATCCAAAATTCCAAAGTCAACAAGTGATTTTAGTTGAGTGTTAAACTTTACATCTTTTACATTTTCTTGTAAAAATAGGTCTTTTAGATAGTTGAAATGTACATCGTAAGTGATGTCACTTTTCTTAAATAATTTTTTTAAGTGAATCTCTTCATCAAAGATAGGATAAACATTATGACTTTCATATATTCTTGTAGAAAAGTCATTTCTAGGATATCTATCCCCATAATCAAATGTTAAAAACTCAAAAGAGCTTATATTTTTACAAATAGTTTGAACAAACTCTTTATAGTTTAAACAAACCTCACCTTTTTCAATACTATATTTTTTACAATGCTCAATTAGTTCTACGTCTTGGCAATCTTTAAACTCAATTTTATGCTCATTTACATAGGCATTTTGTAAAATACCATCTTTATTTGTATAAACTAAATCACATCCAAAGGCATCAAAAATCTCATTTGCTACAATAAAGGCATTGTTTAATTTTACTTCACTGATATCATTGTAGTGTTTGATTTTTATAACATCACCAAATGAGTCTTTTAAGTAGTTCTTTTGCTGTTCTTGTAGATTTTCAAATCTTTCAACAATTGCAAAATTTAGGGTTTCGAGAAGCTTTGGTTTTAAAGTATAAATAAACTGAATTATATCAGCAAGTAAGTAGCCATGATGGGCACCAACTTCAACTAAGGTTGTATTTTTAGGAAGGATATTTTTTTCAATAGAATCAATTAGTCTTTTAGCAATTGTTCCACCAAAAAAAGAACTTGTAGAAACCGAAGTATAAAAATCCCCTTCTTTTCCTATTTGTTTATAGTTTGCATAGTAGCCATTATTTCCATATAGCCAGTCGTTAAAATATTCATTAAATCTTATCATAAAGCAATTGTATCTAAAAGTTTATTTGAAGAAGAAATGGAAGGTGAAATGATTATAAATAGAAGAAAAAATCTTCTATTTACAAGTATCAACTACCGCATTTGCATTTGCATAAAGGTATACTTCTACTCTTCTATTTAAAGCCATATTTGTTTCATTTGTATTTGGTGCTACTGGTTTGTCATAAGAACAACCTTTTGAGAAAATCTGGTTTTTTATTCCTGCGCTATAAATAGTATTTCCTACATTTGAAGCTCTTTTTTCAGAAAGAGTTTTATTATATTCGTAGCTTCCTCTACTATCCGTATGTCCTACTACTTGAACTATAGTGTTTGGATATTTTTGTAAAACACCATTTACTTTTGCAATTTTACTTGTAGCACTTGGTGTTGGGTTTGCAGAGTTTGTAGCAAACATCATATCATCTCTAAAGATAATCTTTACGTAGTTGTCTGTATGTGATACAATTAAGTCTTGGCTTGGATCAAGTACTGCATTTGGGTCATTGTTTACTGTTGTATTTAAGCTATCAGCTACTTCTTTTGCTTGCTGATCCATTCTGTATCCAACATATCCACCAATAGCAGCTCCTGCTAAAGCGCCAATTGTTTTATTCCTACTTTTACTTCCACCCCCAACATTGTTTCCTAAAGCAATACCAGCTAAAGCACCTATTGTTGTACCAATAATAGCTCTTTGATTATTGTCAATTGTTTGATTTCCTGTTGAACCTGATGTACATCCAGTTAGAATAGCTACTGCTGCTATTGATGATACAAAAGTTTTTAAGTTAAAATATTTCATTTCAAAACCTTTATTTTTAAGTCTTAACATTTTAACATAAGTAGTGTGAAATAATTGTGTTAAAAATCGTAATTAATATGTAATATATTTGTGCTATAATATTTGCATTAAAAAAAGGAGAAACTGTGGATAAAAGAACAAAAATTTTGGCAACATTAGGGCCATCAAGCCATAGTATTGAAACAATTGAAGGTTTAATAAAAGCAGGTGCAAACATGTTTAGATTAAACTTTTCTCATGGAAGTCATGAGTATCATAAAGAAACACTTGATAATATTAGAACAGCAATGAAAAACTTAAATAAAACAGTTGGTGTTTTACAAGATATTTCAGGTCCAAAAGTTAGAATTGGAGATTTAAAAGAACCTTTTGAATTACATAGAGGTGATGTAATAACTTTCTTAAAAGATGAAATAGTAGGGTATAAACAAGCTGATAAAAAATATATAGTATCTATTAATTATCCTGATATTTTAAGTAAAGTAAAAGTAGATGAATATATCTATTTATATGATGGAACAATTAGAGCAAAGGTTATCCAAACTGGTGATGAGGTTCAAGCAAAAATCGAAAATCATGGTATTTTATCATCAAGAAAGGGTGTAAACTTTCCAAATACAGTTATTGATATTGATGTAATTACAAAAAAAGATGAAAAAGATATTGCTTGGGGTGTTGAAAACCAAGTTGATTACTTTGCAATTTCATTTGTTCAAAATGCAAAGGATATGAAAAAAGCAAGAAAACTTCTAAATGGCTACAGAGGTAAATTAATAGCAAAGATTGAGAAGTTTGATGCAGTTGAAAATATTGATGAGATTATTGAAGAATCAGATGGACTTATGGTTGCAAGGGGAGATTTAGGTATTGAAGTTCCTTATTATGATGTACCAACTATTCAAAAAATGCTTATTAAAAAAGCAAATAATGTTGGAATGCCTGTAATTACAGCAACACAAATGCTTCTATCTATGACTCATAACGAAAGAGCAACAAGAGCCGAAATCTCAGATGTAGCAAATGCAGTACTTGATGGAACTGATGTTGTTATGTTAAGTGAAGAGAGTGCAGTTGGAGAAGATCCAATTAATGTTGTTGATACTATGAGTAATATTATTGCAAGAACAGAAGATATTTATAACTTTGATAAACAAGCAAAATTTGATTATTTAGATCATTTTGATGTTATTCAAGCAACAGTTACAAAACTTGCTGATGATTTAGGAGCAAGAGGTATTTTAGCCCTTACAAGTTCAGGTAAATCAGCAATAAAAATGTCAAGGTATAGACCAAGAACTCCTATTTATGCATTTACTCATAAAAAGAAGATATTATCAGCCTTAACAGCAATTTGGGGTGTAAAACCAATTGGTACAATAAAAGAAGCACAAGCTTCAAAAATGTTCCAAAAAATGCTTAAAGAACTTGATGCAAAAGGTTTATTGGATAAAAGTGAGACTTATGTAGCAACGGTAGGTTATCCTGTAGGAATGCCAGGAAGTACAAATACTATTAAGATTTTAACACCATCTGAAATTGAGTACTATTTAAATTTCAAAAATAAATAGTAAGTAAAAGAGTTTAACTCTTTTACTTATCTAATATAATTTGTATTAAAGCAGCTTTATACTTTTTATTTTTAGCTTCTATTTGAATATTTTTAGCTAAGAGTTTACCTTTCATATGATTTACAATGATTGTTCTTGTCATATATAAACCTATTCCCGTTCCTTGTGCTTGAAATTTTGTTGTAAAATATGGCTCAAAGATTTTGTTTATAATATTATCTTTTATTCCTCCACCATTATCATAAATTTCAATATATGTTTTATCATTTTTAGTAAAAGCTTTTATATTAATAATCTTATAGTCAAAATCTTTTTCTAATAAAGCATCTTTAGAGTTATTTAAGATATTTAAAATAGCTTGAGTTAGTTCATTTTCTAAAGTATAAAGCTCAATACTATCATCAATATCAAGTTCTATATGTATCTCTTTATTTTTTAAACTAGCAGAAATTAAACTGATAACTTTTTCAATTGTATTTTTTAAATTAAAGTTTACTCTTGCTTTGTCTTTTTTAAAGAAGTTCCTAAAATCTTCAATTGTATTAGATAAGTGTTGGGTATTTGAAACTATCAAGTCTAGATTTTTATAAAGCTTCTCTTTGTTCATTAAGTTTAGTTCATCTTCAAGTTTTGTACCAGAAGCAATTGTACTTATTGTTGATAGTGGCTGTCTCCATTGATGAGCTATATTTCCTATCATTTCACCCATTGAAGCCAATCTTGATTGTTGGTTTAACATATCATCTGTTTTTCTTATTTTTAAAACTTGCTCTTTTACTTGCATTTCTAAAGACTCGTTTAGTTTTTTTAATTCCTTATTATTTTGTTTCAATTCATTTTCATATTTTTTAAATTGTGAGTCTATTCTTCTTGATATCAATACTAATATAATTATTAAAATTAAACTAATAGCTGCTGAAATAATTATAATTTTATATTTTGCATCTTTTACTTCTTTTTCTAAATTAAGCTTTTTCTTTTGTATTTGCTCTTGAATTTTTGTAGTGTATTGTCCTGTACCTATTACCCAGTTTAACTTTGGAACTTTTTTTACAAAAGAGATTTTTTTTGATAGTTTTTTTGAGATATTATGGCTAGTAGGTGTATATCCTAAAAATGAACCACCTTCAATAGCGCCTTTTTCTAAGATATTTTTAATAACATTTTGTTCAATCTCTGAAAGTGTTTCTATCTTTTTATTAATAAAAGACTTATTTATATGAGATAAGGTTGTTCCGTGTTGATTAACAACAAATAGATACTCATCTTTTCCATAACTTACAGTATCTATAATTCTAAGAACTTGATTTTGTATTTTCTTATCAATATCTTCAATATATTTTGCTGTTCCTATGTAAATACCTAAAGGCTCAAATAGTTTTACATATCCAAGTTTTTTCTCAATTCTGTTTGTTTTAGGTTTTTTCCAATGCCATGTTGTAAAACCCTCTTTTTTTGTTGTTACAATTTCTTTAAACTCTTTTATGAAGTATTTTCCTTCTTTATCTTGTAGATTTGAAAGAGTTTTTCCTACATGTGATGGAGTTTGAGGTTGCATAATAACTTTATCATTTAAATCGATTATAAAAAAGTAGCCACTAGCATTTGAGTAAAATCTTTGAGGGTCTAAACTTTTAATTATCAGATTAAGAATTTCTTCTTTTGATTTTGATTCATTTTGTAGATATATCTGTTTGATTGTTTTATATCCAATATTAACGATATTCTTAATATTGTTTTTTTCTTCAATGGTATTTAGTTTAGTTTGAGTTTCAATAAGTTTAATAGTCCTATTTACTCTATTTTTTATTGTTTTTTTAATTTCTTCTGCATAATTTGTTTGAATGTTTTCTATTTCTTCTTTAAACTCTTTATTTTCATAAGAAATAAATTCATAAGTTAAAATACTAGAAGTTAAAAGTACTGCAATGATAGGAAGTATTATGATCCAATATGTGATATTATTGATTTTTTTCATATACTTCCTTTTTATTTAGTAAACTTTTGAGTATAGCTCCAATAAAATTATTTGTTTGTCAATTTTATATACTTGTGCATCTAAAAGTTTAATATCTCTAGAATTCTTAAGTGTATCATAATCACTTTGCGTTTTAATCTGTGCCTCTTTTTCTTCTTTTATAATCTCTAAAATAGAGTCATATAGGCTTAAATCTTCACTAGTAATTTTTAATCTGTCTTCTAGCATACTAAGTTTATCTAGTTTTGTTTTAAAAAAACTTTTTTCGTCATCAATCTTATTTTTTAGATTTAGTTTAGATTTTAAATATTCAATTCTTTTACTTTCAATGTCATTTAATGCTCTTGAGTCAAGTGGCATAGTAATATATAATCCATATGTTTGATCATTGGTTTGTTCAGCATTTGGTTTTCCATCAGAATAGTGTGTTTTAGAATAGTTATAGTACACATTTACACTAGGTAAATATCTAGCCATAGTCATATGTGAATAGTTTTTATCTTTTTTAATAGAAGCTTTTGCTTTTTCTAGTTCTATATTTTTTTCTAAATACTCTTCTTTAGAAATAAATTCAAATTTTGGAAGTTCAAAGTTATTGTATTTTCCAGAAGCGATGTTTTCAAAACTATTTATAAGTTCTTGCTTTTGGTATTTTAAATCAACCAATGTATGTTTTGAACTATTTAAAGTAAGTAGTGCATTATCTAAAAATGAACTATCTAAAAATCCATTTAAAACTTGTTCTTTTTTTCTTTGAACATCTATTTTTGCATTTGCTAAAGATAGTTTTGTTTTTTGGATATTTAAATCAAGTTTTTTGATTTGAAAAAGTAGGTTATATGCATCTTTTATTAAATTTTTTCTTTCTTGTTGTATTTGAAGATTTGCATAATCATGTGTTGAGTTAGCATATTTTATAGCTTGATAAATCCCACCACTTTGAAAAATAGGCTGATCAATTCGTATTGAAGAAGTTTCACTTTTATACTCATCACCTAAATTTTTTGTATATTTAAAAATAACTTGGTTTATCCAATCTTTTTTTAGTTTTGAGCTATCTTCTTTAGCTTGTTCTTTTTCTAAATCAAAAGTTTTTTTTCTACTATCAGATAAAATACTTTCATCCAAATTAGTATTTGCAAAAAGGTTTACACTAATTAAACTACATAAAAGTAGTTTAATTTTATTTGATTTTTGAAAGTGCATTTTCTAGCCTTTTAAAACCTTCATCAATCTCTTCTTTTGATATAGTTAGAACAGGTAACATTCTTAGTGTATTTTTTCCTGCTTTTAAAATAAGTAAACCTTCATTTAAAGACGCTTTTATAATTTCAGTTAATGTATCTGCATCTTTTACTCTAAGACCTCTCATAAGTCCTAATCCAACACTTCCTGTAAATATCTCTTTATTTGCTTCATAAACTTTGTTTAATCTATTTTGGAAATAAATGATTGTTTCATCAAGTTTTCCTGAGTCTTTATAGTTATCTAAAATTTCTAAAACTTTTAATGATGCAGCAGTACTTAAATAGTTCCCTCCAAAAGTAGAACCATGATCACCATATGTAAATAAGTCTTTATGTGTTGTAACAACTGCTCCAATTGGAACACCACCACCTAAACCTTTTGCCATAGTGATAATATCTGGTTCAATCTCATAAAGATTCGTAGCTAAAAATTCACCAGTTCTATATGCACCTGTTTGTACTTCATCAATGATAAGTAAAATGTCTTTTTGTTTTAAGTATTTTGCTAGTTTTTGAATCTCTTCTTTATCAAAAGGCTGAACTCCACCTTCACCTTGAACAAGTTCAATCATAACAGCAACTGTTTCCTCATCAATTGACTTATAAATATCTTCAATTTTATTATCATATGAAAAACCATCTGGATAAGGTGAAAAGTTAGGTGAATGCATAGAGCTTTGACCTGTAGCTTTTACAGTTGTAATAGTTCTTCCATGAAATGAGTGCTCTAAAGTGATAACTTTATATCTTTTATTTTCAAATTTAGTTTCACCATATTTTCTAGCAAGTTTAATAGCTCCCTCATTTGCTTCTGCACCACTATTTGCAAAAAATGTTGCAACATCCATACCTGAAAGTTTTGCAATTTTTTCACCTAATTTTGCCTGTGGTTCAATAGCATAAAGGTTTGATATATGTGTAATATTACTTACTTGTTTATAAATAGCATCTGCTACTTCTTTATTACCATGACCAACAGAAACTACTCCAATACCTGATGTGAAATCTATATAATCTTTATTATTTTCATCAAATAAAGTTGCATTTATACCTTTTTTGAAGTTTACATAGTTTCTTGCATAAGTTTGAAGTACATAATCTTTATCTAATTGTTCTAACATTTCTTTTCCTAAATACTTTATAAATTAAAAAAGATTATATCTAAAAAATTTAAACCATATATTAACAACTGTTTTTGGTGAAGTTGTTTTTTCTTTAAAGTCATTTTGGGTAAAATAAAAACTAAAATTAAAGGGAAAAAATGCAGCATTTGATTAGAACTTCAGATTTTTCTAAAGAAGAGATAGTTAGTTTATTTGACGACGCAAGAGAGTTTTTAAAGTTTGAATATAATGAGGTTTTAAAAGGGAAGATTATTGTTACTCTATTTTTTGAGAACTCAACTAGAACAAGAAGTTCTTTTGAAATAGCAGCAAAAAGGCTTGGTGCTGAGGTAGTATCACTTGATGTTGGAACTTCATCAACTTCAAAAGGTGAAACTATTTTTGATACTGTTGCAAATATAAATGCAATGAAACCAGATGCTTTAATCATCAGACATTCAGAGTGTGGACTTCCTGATAAACTAAAAGATTATGTAGAGTGTCCTATCTTAAATGCAGGTGATGGAAAACACGCTCATCCTACACAAGCACTACTTGATATGTTTACAATTTATGAGCATTTTGATGGTCAAACTGATGGTAAAAGTATTGCAATTGTTGGAGATGTAAGAACTTCAAGAGTTGCTGGATCAAATAAAAGATTATTACCAAAATTTGGAATTGATGTTTCTTTTGTATCTCCTGAATGTTTTAGATATGAAGGTGATGATTTCAAAACTTACACAAGTTTAAATGATGTGATTGATAATGTTGATATTATTATGAGTTTAAGAACTCAACTTGAAAGACATAATCAAGTATATTTTGAATCTTTAAATGAATATGCAAAAGACTTTTGTATTACAAGTGAAGTGATGGGTGATAGAGATATTTTATTATTACATCCAGGTCCTGTAAATAGAAATGTTGATATTTCAGATGAAATGCTAAAAGACCCTAGAAATAAAGTATTAGAACAAGTTACAAATGGTGTTGCTATTAGAATGGCTGCCCTAAAAAAATTAGTTTTACAATAAAAAACATAATTTGAACAAGAAATTAATAGAAGAAGAAATAAATAAATATGGCTCGTTAAACGAGCCATTTTTCTTTATAGTCTCATATGATTTTTCTAAGTTTTACTGTGAAAAACTTAATAAGCTACCTAAAGATATAAAGTTTGATATAAACTCAAAAAAGAACTCTACTTCAACACATAAAACTTATGTAAAAAAATATCCTATTTCTTTTGCTGAATATAAAAAAAAGTTTGATTTCCTTCAAGAAGAGATAAAAAAAGGAAATACATATTTACAAAACCTTACTGCTAAAACAAAAATAGAAACATCTTTTTCTTTAGATGAAATTTATGAAAAAGTTGATGCAAAATTTAAGCTTAGATATAAAAATGAAAATGATAATTTTGTATGTTTTTCTCCTGAAAGATTTGTAAAAATTAAAAAAAATAAAATCTATACTTATCCAATGAAAGGAACTATTGATTCAAAAGTTCTAAATGCTCAAGCTAAAATCTTAGGTGATGTAAAAGAAATGGCAGAGCATACTATGGTTGTAGATTTACTTAGAAATGATTTAGGTATGGTTGCTTCAAAAGTAAGAGTGGATAAATTTAGATATATTGATAAAATTAATGCAGGAGATAAAAAGCTTTTACAAGTAAGCTCAAAAATTTCTGGACAATTAGAAGATGATTGGCAAAAAAATCTAGGAACAATTATAACTTCAATGCTACCAGCAGGTTCAATTACAGGAACTCCAAAGAAAAAAACAATTGAACTTTTAAATCATATTGAAGATTATGATAGAGACTTTTATACAGGAATATTTGGAGTATATGATGGGGAGAGTTTTGATAGTTCAGTAATGATTAGGTTTATAGAAGAAGATGAAAATAATAAACAATTCTATAAAAGTGGTGGGGGTATTACTTGTGACTCAAATGCCAATTTAGAGTATGAAGAGCTGATTGATAAGATATATTTGCCTTTTTAAAATTGTAACTTTAATGTAATCAAATAATTTTATTATTCTATTTAATATTTCAAATAGGATGTTTAAATGAAAAAAGCAGATACAGTTTTTATTATAGAGTATCAAAAAGGTAGTGATAAAGGTTTTGATGGATTTAGACCTGATACAAAGCCAATTTTAAGAGCCATTGAAGAAGAAACATCTTTTAAAACAGAGATTGTATTTTTTAAGCCAAATAAAAAATATCAATTGTTAGAGTATTTAAAAGAGAATGCACATGCTGTTATTTCAAGAATTAACCCTGGTAATTTAAAGCAAGTCGATGAGTATTTTCAGTTCTTAAAAGCTTTAGGAGATAGTGGAGTTGAAATTCATACTCACCCTGATGTTATGATTAACCTTGATTTTAAAGATATTCTTTCAAAACTAAAAGGTACTGTTTTAGGAGATGATGAGTCTTATTTTTATCATGATTTCTCTGATTTTGCTTCAAAGTTCCCAGCAGATTTAAAAAAACATGGAATTAGGGTTTTAAAAACAAACTATGGTTCAACAGGTGAGGGTGTTTATCTTGTACGACAACAAGATGATGGTTCTATTATTTCAACAGAAGCTGTAAATAATGAAAAGTTCTTTTTTGATGATATTCATGAATTTATTTCAAAATTTGAAAAAAACTTTGAGGATGATAGTGAATATGCTGAGTATTTTCAAGATAAAGTAGGCTTTGTTGGTTGTAGATATTTAGAAAGAATTAATGAAGGTGAAATTAGAGTTTTACTTGTAAATGATAAGCCAATATCTGTTGTTCATAAAAAGCCACAAGATGGACAGTTTTCAGCTACACTTTTTTCAGGTGCAAAATACAAGTACGAGTCACCAAGTGAAGCAAAATGGAAAGATGTTGTTGATTTAACTACAGAAGGTTTAGAAGTTTTAAAACCATATTTAAGAGGGCAAAACTATCCACTGCTTTGGACGATGGATTATATCTTAGATTACAATGAAGATGGAACTGATAAATATGTTTTATCAGAAATAAACTGTTCTTGTGTGGGAATTACAACAGAGTTACAATATGCAAAAGATGTAGCCCAAGTTTTTGTAAAATAGAAGAAGCCTTTAGGCTTCTTTGCTCCAAAGTCTTAAAAAGCTTATAATGTCATCTTTTACATAGACATTAGAAGTAATATCATGTTTAGTTTGAGGTAATATTATAACCTTTGCATTTTTATGTTTTCTAAGGGCTTTTGTACAATGTCCATCTACTTTATACTCTTTTGTAGGACTTGCATCATTTGAAAAATATTCATCATGAGTTCCTATTATATTTAAAAATGGCTCATATTTATTTGCACCTATTTCAAAATTTTTTGAGTAGTATGAGTTTTCACAAGAGTAAGCAGTAATAATTCTTCCTTTAAATTCTCTACCTTTAAAGGAAGCAGCAGCCAAACCACCCTCAGAATTGCCCATAAGAAAAATATTGTTTATATCTATAAAACTTATATTCTGAAGTTTCTGTAGGTTGTAGTGTATTTCTGCTTGTCTAAATTTATGTACTTTTTCATAGTTTTTTAGTTTTGTTGGTGTTTCATAGATTGGTCTGTTCTTTACTTTAAATGAGTTAGGACAAAAGAAAATAAAATTTGCTTTTTCAACTATCCATTTTCTATAAATCACTCCTTTATTTAAACCAGCAGAACCATGTAAAAATAAAACTGTTGGTATTTTATTTTTTGCTTTAAAATCAGGATATAGTTTTTTAAATTTTTGAAGTGTTCCAAAGTAGGGCTCTTTTAAACCTCCAAAACCTTTTGGAATACCAATATAAGCATATTTATATGTATTATCAAAATCTTTAAAACTATCAATAATCTTTTGATATTTCTTTTGCATGAGAAGCCTTAAAATAAAGTTTTGATATTATATCTTTTAAATTTAAATTGACTATAAAAGAAGAAAATGTGTATTTTGAAACTATAAAATGTGATGATTATGAAGTTTTTAATTTAGAGTATCATCAAAAACGAATTGCAAAAACTGTAGGTTTAAACATAAATTTAAGTGAGTATGTTTATCCTATTTCAAATAAACTATTAAGATGTAAATTAATTTATGATGAAACAGGAATTTTGGAAGTAAACTATTTTGAATATAAAAAAAGAGATATAAAAACTTTTAAATTAGTATATGATGAAAATATTGAGTATTCAAAAAAGTATCTAAATAGAAAAAGCTTAGATGAATTATATACAAAAAAAGAGAATTATGATGAAATCATAATTATAAAAGATGGTTTTATAAGTGATACCTCAATAGCAAATATCGCAATATTTTATGATAATAAATGGCTAACACCTAAAAAGCCATTACTTGAAGGTACAACAAGAACAAGACTTATAGAAGAGGGAAAACTACAGGAAAAAGATATAAGTATAAAAATGCTTCAAAAGTGTGAAAAACTAGCCTTAATGAATGCTATGATAGGTTTTGATGC
Organism: Arcobacter roscoffensis; assembly: GCF_024267655.1. NCBI lineage: Bacteria > Pseudomonadati > Campylobacterota > Epsilonproteobacteria > Campylobacterales > Arcobacteraceae > Arcobacter > Arcobacter roscoffensis. The sequence goes on along the minus strand of NZ_CP100595.1, from coordinate 2,759,876 downwards.
GATTGAGAACTACTCATTTTTTTCATAAACTCTTTTAAGTAGTTTTTCAAATTTATTTTCTTTTCCCCAATTTATTTTTACTTTTTGAGTAAATCCATTTTTTGTAAATTTATATGAGTCAATTTCATTAAAAGCAAATTTAGGGATTAATTTTTTTCTTTTATTGAAAGGAATAACTTTAAAACTTAGATTGTCTAAAACTAAAGGACTTTTCTTTTTATCTTCAATATAAAGTAAGACCATATGATAATCTCTCTCACCTTTTACTTTTACAACTGCAAAATAGAGATTTTGTTTTTTTATGCCAAGTTCAAGAAGGGTAAAATACTTGCTTATTACATAATCTTCACAATCACCATGACCTTGAATTAAAAACTCTTTCGGTGTTGCCCAATAATCAATAGATGAATTTGCATTTATATCATGTTTAGGTAATATTTTATTTAAAAACGAGTTTACATGGGATAGTTTTCTAATTAAAGTATAATCTACAACTTTCTTTTTTAAAGATTGGTACTTCTTCAATCTATTAACTATAAATGACTGTTTCTTTGACTCTTGTATATATTTAATATCGTCTTTATTTAATTTGAATTCATAAGCAAAAGTAATATTATAAAGTATTAAAATAAGCAAAAATATTCGTTTCATAGGTTATAATACCACTAAAATTTTGAAATGGATATTAATAAGATGATAAATAACATAATAGAAGATGTAAATTATAAAAACTTAGTGAAGAAACAAGTATTTGAAACAATCGAGTTTCTTTTAGAAAAAGATCAGGAATTCTCAATAACAGCAAACATTGAACCAATTGAGTTTTCTCCTGAACTACCAAGTGCAATTAAGGAACAACTACAGAAGTTTTCTCTTTTCATATTAAGTAACTACACATATACAACTATTGAAATAACAGAAAACTATATTAGTTTTGAAGCAGGTTTTGGAAGTGAAAATTTTGGAGCCGTTGTAAAAGTTCCTCTTCATAGTGTTTTCCAAATTGTAGTTGATGAGTCAATTTTATATATAAACTCAGTAGCAACTGTTGATAAGTTTAATAAAGATCCAAAAGAAAAATCAATGAATATCTTTAAGAACAATCCAAATAATAAAAAGTTTGATAAGTAGGTGGTATAAGTATTGAAATATGAAAAAGAGATAAAAACTGCATTTAAAGTCTCAATACCTGTTATGATGGGATATGCAGTTTTAGGTTTTGCATTTGGTTTACTTTTAGTATCTTTTGATTATCCTTGGTATTTAGCTCCTATAATGTCCCTTTTTATTTATGCAGGGGCATTACAGTTTGTAGCAATAAACTTTTTTAATGCAAAAGCAGGTTTTGTAGATATTGCAATAGCTACATGGTTTATAAATATTAGACAATCTTTTTATGGCTTATCTTTACTAAAAAGATTTAAAAAAACAGGAAAGCTAAAACCTTATTTAATTTTTGGTTTAACTGATGAAACATATGCCTTATTAACTACAATAAAAGATGATGAGCAATTAAAGAAAAGATGGTATTACTTTTTTTTAACAGCTTTTAATCAATCTTATTGGTTTGTAGGCTGTACTTTAGGAGCTATTATTGGCTCAAACATTAAGTTTAATACAGCTGGCTTGGAGTTTTCATTAACAGCACTTTTTGTAGTTTTATGTATAGAACAGTACAAAAACTTACAAAATGCTATGCCTTTTATAGTTGGAGCTTTAGCTTCACTTTTTTCACTTATATTTATACCAAGTGATAAAATGTTAATTGTTTCAATTGTAATTGCACTTATTTTAATGTTTACATTTAGAAGAAAGATAGAGCAATGAGTGGAATTGAAATATACATAGCTATTGCTATTATGGCAGTTGTAAACTTCTTTACAAGGGTATTTCCTTTTTTATTCTTTAGAAAAAATGAACTTCCTTCATATGTGGTGTTTATTGAGAAGTTTTTTCCTGCTGTTATTATGACTATCTTAATAGTATATTCTGTAAAAGATGTAAATTTTTCCCTTGTACCTTATGGTTTAAAAGAAATAGGTGGCATTACTTTTACTGCAGTTTTACATATAGTTTTTAAAAACTATTTAGTTTCTATTTTTTCAGGAACGATTTTTTATATGGCTTTAGTTCAGTATTTATAAGATTAAAGATAAGTAAGAGATTTAATGTAAATTAAATATTTTGTGAATTTGTAGTAGATAAAAAGGCTTTTGCCTTTTATCTATTTTTATTGTTTTGGTGCAAATGGGAAATAAGCACTTCCCCAAGTAAGTCCTGCTCCAAAAGCATCAAATAAGATGTTATCACCTTTTTTGATTTTTCCTTGTTCATAAGCATAGTTCATAGCCATTGGAATTGATGCAGCTGATGTATTACCATATTTATCTACAGTAATAACCGTTTGCTCATCATTTAGTCCTAAAGCTTTTCCAACTGCACTTATAATTCTGTAATTAGCTTGATGAGGAATAAAATGGTCGATATCATCATTTTTAATATTGTGTTTTTCCATCATTACTTCAACATCTGCTGTTAAAGTTTTAACTGCTAGTTTGAAAGTTTCATTTCCTTTCATTCTAATACACGCCATTTTTTGCTCAACTACTTCTTGTGAACATGGATGTTTACTTCCTCCACCTGGAGTTTTGATTAAATCATCATAATTTCCATCACTTGAACAGTTAACATCTACGATTGCTTCGCTTTTGTCATCTGTTGCTGATATTATTGCAGCTCCTGCTCCATCTCCAAAGATAAAACAAGTACCTCTATCAGTATAATCTAAAATTGATGTATAAGTCTCTGCACCTATGATTAGAACATTTTTTTTCATTCCTGATTCAATAAATGCTTTTGCTATAGATACGGCATATACAAATCCTGTACACGCTGCACTAATATCAAAAGCTTGAACAGGAGGTAAATCTAATTTTGATGCGATTAAACAAGCCGTTGAAGGCATACATAAATAATCAGGAGTTACAGTAGCACAGATTACCATGTCGATATCTTCTTTTGCAATTCCTGATCTTTCAATAGCAACTTCCGCCGCTTTTGCTCCTAAATCAGATGAAGCTTCATTTTCTTCAGAAATTCTTCTTTCTTTAATACCAGTTCTTTTTGTTATCCACTCATCACTAGTATCAATAATTTTTTCAAAATCTGCATTTGTCATAATCTTTGGAGGTATATATGCTCCAATAGATCTAAAAGCTGCATATGCCATTTACATATCCTTAAATAAAAGTATAGTTATTATATCTAAATTAATTACTATACTGTGATAATCTCTCTTCAATATGACTATTTAAGTTTGAGCTAGCTGCATTGATTGCTTGGAATATTGCATTTTGAATTGCTTTAGGATTTGATTTTCCATGAGCAATAATTACAGGTGCTTTTACACCAAGTAAAGGTGCTCCACCATATTCCGCATAGTCAACTCTAACTTTTAAGTTTTTGAATACTTTTCTCATTAGAACTGCACCAGCAATTGAAATTAGAGATCTTTTTAAATTCTTTTTGATGATTTGTCCGATAGTATCTGCAACACCTTCGGCTGTTTTAAGTAAGATATTTCCTACAAAACCATCACAAACAACAACATCAACTGTTCCTTTGAAGATATCACTACCTTCTACATTACCTGCAAAATTTGGAACTCTTGATATAAGTTTATAAGCTTCTTTGGTAACTTCATTACCTTTGCTTTCTTCTTCACCATTAGATAATAAACCAACAATTGGTTCATCAAGCTGTAATACATCTTGTGCATATACTTGTCCCATAATGGCAAATTCGAATAAGTTTTTTGCATCACTATCAACATTAGCTCCAACGTCTAATACTAAAGTATTTTGGTTTTCACTAGTTGGCATAAGTGTTGCTATAGCAGGTCTTGATACACCTTTTATTCTTCCGATTCTAAGTGTTGCTAATGACATTGAAGCACCTGAGTGTCCAGCAGAAACAACAGCATCAGCTTTTTGGTCTCTTACTAATTCAATAGCTTTATAAATTGTAGAATCTTTTCTTTTAAGTGCATCTGTAGCAGAGTCGTGCATACTAATTACATCATCTGTATCTAATATTTCAACTCTTGATTGAAATTGTTTTGGTAATAAAGGTTCTATTTCATCTTTTTTACCAACTGCAATTGCAGTGAAGTTATTATTTTGTTTTAAAGCTGCAACAAGGCCTTGAATAATAGGTTCAGGACCGAAGTCCCCACCCATTGCATCTATTGCGATCTTCAACATTAGCTTTTGTATTCACCAGTGTTTGGGTTAACCGAATGAGGCATTTTCCAAGATCCATCACTATCTTTAACTGGTTTTTTTAAAGTTATTTTATAGTGAGTTCTTCTTTTCGCTGCTCTAGTATGAGATACTCTTCTCTTTGGTACTGCCATTTTTTTCTCCTTAAAATTCTTTTTGAAATTCACTATCGTCATGTGAACAATTTTCACATAGATAGTAATCACTTTTAATTGATTCTAATTCACTTTGAATAATTTCATCAAAGTCAATTGTATTATTGTCTATTTCGATTACTAAATCTTCCGATTTAGAATCTTCTTTATAAATACCATCGCTTAATAAAAAATTTGCATCTTCATTTAAAGCAATAGTATCTGTGATACCACATCTGCAACAATTGATTTGAGTATTACCTTTTAATACAGCATCAATTTTTACTAACGATTGCGATATTTTACAAAAAGTACCTTCAATTTCTACTGAATCAAGCGAAGAGCTGAATTCTTTAGGGTTTTGAGGTACTTTCTTAAATTCTATTTTCATGTTAAATTATAAAATTTACTTATTTATTAACAAATTTCTCTGTCAGAGAAGAAGAATTTAATTTCATTTGCTGCATTTTCTAATGAATCTGAACCATGAACTGCATTAGCATCAATTGATTCTGCAAAATCTGCTCTGATTGTTCCAGCTGCTGCTTCTTTAGGATTTGTAGCACCCATTAAGTCTCTATTTTTAGTCATTGCATCTTCACCTTCTAAAACAGTTACTACAACTGGTCCAGAAATCATGAATTCAACTAATTCACCAAAAAATGGTCTTTCAGCGTGTACTGCGTAGAATGCTTCTGCATCAGCTTTGCTTAATTGAATTTTTTTAGTTGCTGCTATTCTTAATCCGTTTGATTCAAATCTGTCTAAGATTTTACCTACAACATTTTTAGCTACCGCGTCAGGTTTGATGATTGATAGTGTTTGTTCCATATTTGTATATCCCTCAATATTTTTTTAAGTCGCGGATTATACCTAAAAAAATAAAAAAAGGCAAGTAGTTAAAAAAACTACTTACCTTTTATAGTGTTTGTATATAGTTAAAAACTAAAAATTAGTCTTCTACTACAGGAGTTCCAGCTTCACCTCTGTCTTCTTTTTCAATAGAACCAGAACCAGCTTCATCCCATACAATACATCCCTCAGTTGGACATGCATCAGCACATGCTGGTGCATCATTGTGGTCTACACACTCAACACATTTATCAGCGTATACGTAATATACATCTTCACCAGTTGGGTTATCATCGTTATCAACAATTGCTTCTACTGGACACTCATCTAAACATGCGTCACAGCTAATACAAATATCAGTAATTTTTACTGCCATAGTAAATCTCCTATAATAAATTTAGTAAAACTTTATCACAGTAAATATAAAATTAACTTTAAAAAATAAAAATTATCAATTGATACTAGAGATGTAGTAGTTATGGTAACACTAGGCATTTTTCAAACTTAAAATGATAATGATTATTGAGATAAAAAAGCTTTTGTTTTTATACATATATAATATAGTTATATTGAGGATAAAAATTATCTTAAGATAAAAATTTACAAATTTTTAAATTTAAGGAAACTTGTAGCTTAATTTATAAAAATTTGATGTATAATTACACTACAAAATAAATATTATTAAAGGAATTAAATATGTTAGTAACTAAAAAAGCTCCAGATTTTACAGCTACAGCTGTACTTGCAGACGGACAAATTGTTGAAGATTTTAACTTATATGAGAACATCGGTGAAAATGGTGCGGTATTATTCTTCTACCCATTAGACTTTACTTTTGTTTGTCCTTCTGAGATTATTGCATTCTCTAAAAGAATTGAAGAGTTTTCTTCAAGAGGTATCAATGTAATTGGTGTTTCTGTTGACTCACAATTCTCTCACTTTGCTTGGAGAGAAACTCCTGTAGAAAATGGTGGAATTGGAAGAATCAAGTACCCATTAGTTGCAGACTTATCTAAACAAATTTCTAGAGATTTCGATGTATTATTCGGAGATTCAGTTGCTTTAAGAGGTTCTTTCTTAATTGACAAAGATGGAACAGTAAGACACGCAGTAATTAATGACTTACCATTAGGTAGAAACATTGATGAGATGATCAGAATGGTTGACACAATGTTATTTACTAATGAGCACGGTGAAGTTTGTCCTGCTGGATGGAACAAAGGTGACGAAGGTATGAAGCCAAACACTGATGGTGTTGCTGAGTACTTAGGTAAGCACGAGGGTGACTTATAATATATAATTGAATATATTTTATTAAATAAAGGTGCATTTGCACCTTTATTTTACCTTCAAAAATCAATTTATTGACTTTTTTTTAAATTAACACTACAATTACACTATTACTTTCAAACTACGAAAACTACAAAAAACTACATACATAAAATATGTAAAAATCAAAAAAGGTTAAGATTACTCATGGAAGAGTCTAAAACTCAAAGTAAAACAAAAAATACTAGGAAAACTAGAACACATATACCTGTTGAAGGGTATAAAATTGAACAATTAAGGGAACTTCCTTTAGAAGAACTTTTAAATATCGCAAAAGAACTAGACGTAGAAAACCCCCAAGAATTAAAAAGACAAGATTTAATGTTCTCAATTCTAAAAAATCAAATTGATGCAGGTGGATTTATTTTATTCACAGGTATTTTAGAGATTAAAGAGGGTGGATTTGGATTCTTAAGAGCAATTGATGGAAACTTTTCAGATACATCAAATGATTCTTATGTAAGTGCTACACAAATTAGAAAATTTGCATTAAGAACAGGTGATATTGTTACAGGTCAAGTAAGACCTCCAAACAAAGAGAGTGAAAAGTACAATGCTTTATTAAAGATTGAAGCAATTAACTACTTACCTATCAAAGCATCAAAAAATAGACCATTATTTGATAACTTAACACCTTTATATTCAACTGACAAATTTAAATTTGAGTATGAATCTACTAGAATGACAGGTAGAATGCTTGATTTATTTGCTCCAATGGGTAAAGGTCAAAGAGGTCTTATCGTTGCACCTCCAAAAACTGGTAAAACTGAACTTTTAAAAGAATTAGCTCACGGTATTACAAAAAATCACCCAGAAGTATCTTTAATGGTTCTTTTAATTGATGAAAGACCTGAAGAAGTTACAGATATGCAAAGAAGTGTAAAAGGTGAAGTATATAGTTCTACTTTTGATTTACCGGCACACAATCATGTACGAGTTGCTGAAATTGTTATTGAAAAAGCAAAAAGACTTGTAGAGATGAAAAAAGATGTAGTTATTTTACTTGATTCTATTACAAGACTAGCAAGAGCTTACAATACAGTTACACCAAGTTCTGGAAAAGTACTTTCAGGTGGTGTTGATGCAAATGCTTTACATAAACCAAAAAGATTCTTTGGTGCAGCAAGAAATATTGAAGAGGGTGGTTCTTTAACTATTATTTCAACAGCATTAATTGAAACTGGTTCAAAAATGGACGAAGTTATTTTTGAAGAGTTCAAAGGAACAGGTAATAGTGAAGTTGTATTAAGTAGAGATGCTGCAAATAAAAGAGTATATCCTGCTCTTGATATTACTAAATCTGGTACTAGAAAAGAAGAGTTGCTTCTTACTCCAGAAATCTTACAAAAAACATGGATTTTAAGAAATGCAATTGCATCTATGGATGAAGTTGAAGCACTTAAATTCTTATATTCAAAAATGAAAAAGACAAAAGACAATGAAGAGTTTTTTGCAGGAATGAATGAATAAAAGAGTTTAACTCTTTTATTCAAAATAATAAACTATACAAAACTAGTCAAATTTAAACTACACAAAATTACAATTAATTTCAAAAAAATTTTATTTTTATTCTATATTTAACACATATTTTATTCAAATTTTACTACTATTCCATCACTTAATGAAGGATTTATCATGATAACTATAGAGAATTTAAATAAATACTATGGTGATGTAAAAGTTTTAAATGATATTTCTATAGATATTAAAAAAGGTGAGATGTTTGCCATTGTAGGACACAGTGGTGCTGGAAAATCTACACTTCTTAGATGTATTAATGGACTTGAAGATTATAGTGATGGTTCGTTAAGAGTTAATAACAAAGAAATAAAATCTTTAAATAAACAGCAGTTAAGAGAATTTAGAAAAAATATTGGAATGATATTTCAGCATTTTTCACTAATTCAAAGAAAAACTGTTTTCGAAAATGTTGCACTACCAATGCAACTTTGGGGATATAGTAAAGAAGAAATTTCAAAAAAAGTAAAAGAGTTATTAGCTTTAGTTGGTTTAGATCAAAAGCTTAATGCTTATCCTAATCAACTAAGTGGAGGACAAAAACAAAGAGTAGCAATTGCAAGAGCTTTGACTTTGAATCCAGATGTTTTGCTTAGTGATGAAGCAACATCAGCACTTGATCCAAATACAACTACATCAATTTTAAATCTATTAAAAGAGATAAATGAAAAACTAAATATTACTATAGTTTTAGTAACTCACGAAATGGAAGTTGTAAAACAAATAGCTCAAAAAGCTTTGCTTTTAGAGCATGGAAATATTATAGGTTTTGATGACACAGAAGAGTTGTTTTTAAAACCTGATGAAAAAATGAAAGACTTTTTAGGAGAAACAGAAGTTGTTCCTAATGATGGGGTAAATATTAAATTGTATTTCCCTAAAGATAATGCTTATCAGTCATTTATAACAAAAATGGCTAGAGAGCTAGATATGGATTTTAATATCGTATGGGGAAAACTTGAAGAGATTAATTCTCATATTGTTGGAAACATGGTTATTAATATTAAAGATGAAGATAGACAAGTAGTTACAAACTATATTAAAGAACATGATATTGTATGGGAGGTTTTATAATGTTTAATATTTTATTACCTGCACTTGGTGAAACTGTATATATGTCATTTGTATCTACTTTTTTAGCTGTTGTTATTGGATTTTTTTTAGCAATTATTCTTATTTTTACTTCAAAAGGTGGATTAAGAGAAAATTTAAAAGTTTATGCTGTTTTAGATGTTGTAATTAACACTTTAAGATCATTTCCTTTTATTATTTTGATGATTGTTTTATTTCCTTTAACAAAATTTTTAATTGGAAAAAGTATTGGAACAACAGCTGCAATTATTCCTCTTACAATTGGTGCTGCTCCTTTTATTGCAAGATTGATTGAAAGTGCATTCAAAGAAGTGGATAGAGGTGTAATTGAAGCTGCTAAGTCTTTTGGTGCAAGTGATACTCAAATCATATTTAAAGTGATGCTAGTAGAAGCATTACCAAGTATTATTTCAGCTATTACTTTAACACTTATTACAGTTATTGGTTTTTCTGCTATGGCAGGAGCTGTTGGTGGTGGAGGTTTAGGAGATGTAGCTATTAAATATGGTTACTATAGATTCCAAACTGATACTATGATTTACACGGTTATTATTCTTATTGCACTTGTTCAAGCTTGTCAAAGTGCAGGGGATTATTTATACAAAATTACAAAAAAATAAACAAATAGAAAGGAAAATATATGTTAAAAAATTTATTAAAATTACTACTTACTGTAGCAGTTGCTTTAGGATTAGTAGCTTGTACAGATTCAAAAGAAGAGAAGAAAGTAGAGTCAAAGGTTATTAAAGTTGGAGCTACTCCTGTTCCTCACTCTGAGATTTTAGAAATAGCTCAACCTTTATTAAAAGCTAAAGGTTATGATTTACAAATTGTTGAGTTTACTGATTATGTAACTCCAAATATTGCAGTTGATGAGGGTGAGTTAGATGCTAACTTCTTCCAACATGAACCATACTTAATTGAATTTAACAAAAGTAAAAACACAAAATTAGTTAAAACTGTAAATGTACACTTAGAGCCAATGGGACTTTACTCAAATAAGTTAAAAAACTTAGATGAATTACAAGATGGTGCTACAATTGCTGTTCCAAATGACCCAACAAATGAGAGTAGAGCTTTAGATATTTTAGAGAAAAAAGGTTTATTAACATTTAATGATGTTCAGTTTAAAACAGCTTTAGATATTAAAGATAATCCTAAAAACTTAAAAATCAAAGAGTTAGATGCTCCTCAATTACCAAGAGTTTTAGATGAAGTAGATGGTGCTATTATTAATACAAACTATGCTTTAGCTGCTAATTTAAATCCTATGAAAGATGCTTTAATTATAGAGCCAAAAGACTCTCCATATGCAAATATTATAGTAGTTAAGCAAGGGAATGAAAACAGCGAAGCTATTAAAGCTTTAAATGAAGTATTAAACTCAACAGAAATTAAAAACTTTATTGCTTCAAAATATGAAGGTTCTATTGTAGAAGCTTTCTAGTTAAAAATTTATAACTTCAATTCAAAAGCAGAAAAGTTTTCTTTTCTGCTTTTTTTATGTCAAATTTTATCTTTAAATACTTTTTCATACTGTTCAACTCTAAAATCAAAAGTTGTGTAGTTTTTATCTTCAAGTTTTCTTTTTTTATATAAGGTATTTGAGCCTATGAATCTATTTGCAGCATTTGAGGGTGATGTTAAACTTATGGTTTTTATAAGTCTATTATCATAGAAAAAACTATGAATTTTTGGTATTTCTTTTGAGATTAATTCATACTTGATGTTTTGATCTTTTAATATTTTTCTTAAAAAATACTCAGGACCATTTTTGCTATTTCCACCTGTGAATATTAGAGTTTCTATGTTTTTATATTTTTTGATATATCCTAGAATATCACGAAGTTTAACTTCACTCATTCCTAAATCACTTGCATCAATTTTTTCTCTTTTACATGAATCAACAATATCACAGATACCAATTTTCTTTTTTATCAAAAACTCTTTTCTTTGTTTTACTGCTTCTTGGGTATTGTTATAAAGCAAATTTAGTTCAAATATTTTGTCTAAGCATTTCCATAAAAGTCCATCTTGTGAACCATAACAGAAATCAACATCATTTATTTTAAACTCTTTATTACAAAATCTAGGTGGTGGTAGTGTTCCTATTATTACTTTTTTTGTATCATTATTTAAAAATGCTTCATAGGGATGAAAATGAAAAAACAAGACGAGCCTTTATTTAGATATTATTTAAAAGATTTATTAGTTTTAACATTTTTATTATAAAAATACCCTAATTGTTTTCATCTACTTTTTTGACCTTTTTAGGTATAATCCCATAAATTTATAAAAGGCAAAAGTTGAAAGTAGGTGTATTTGATTCTGGACTTGGTGGTCTTACTGTTGTAAATGCTATCAAAGATGTTTTTAATGGTGCTGATATTTTTTATATTGCTGATACAGCCCATGCTCCTTATGGGGTAAAAAGCCATGAACAAATCCTTCAAAGATGTATTGAACTTACAAACTATTTTATAAAAGAGCATAAGATAGAGGTTTTGATTGTCGCTTGTAACACTGCAACTTCTGCTGCTATAAAACAAATAAGAGAAAACTTTCCTTTTTTAATCGTAATAGGAACAGAACCTGGAATTAAACCAGCTATACAAAATACAAAAAGTTTAAATGTAGGAGTTTTAGCTACTCCTGCAACACTAAAAGGTGATAAGTATCAAACTTTAGTTGATAATCTTTCACGCAATAAAGAAGTAAAACTTTTTGAGCAAGAGTGTCCTGGTTTAGTTGAGCAGATTGAAAAAGGAAGAGTTTTACATAATGACACAAATGAGATGTTAAAAAATTGGCTTCTTCCTATGAAAGACAATGGTGTTGATACTATTGTTTTAGGTTGTACACATTATCCATTGGTATCCCAAGCTATAAAAAGTATTATGGGTGAGGGTGTAAACTTAATACAAACAGGAGAGGCTATAGCAAGTAGACTAATTAGTTTAAGTTCGCAAAAAGGACATACTAATTTAGGAGATTTGAAAATATCCATTTGTTATACAGGTGAATTAAATATAAATATGGTGAATATGATTTTTAAAGAGTATGAAAAACAAGATGAAATAATGGTAAGGAAATGTGAAGTATGAGTGAATCAGTAGAAAAAAGAGTTTTAGCTTTAAAGTATAGACCGCACAGATTTGAAGATTTAGTAGGGCAAAGTACAGTTTCACAAACACTATCTTTGGCATTGGATTCAAATAGACTATCTCATGCTTACTTATTTAGTGGTCTTAGAGGAAGTGGTAAAACAAGTACTGCTAGAATTATGGCAAAAGCTCTTTTATGTAGTGAAGGTCCTACTTCAAAACCATGTGAAGTTTGTGATAACTGTAAAAGTGCAAACTCTTCAAGACACTTAGATATTATAGAAATGGATGCAGCTTCAAATAGAGGTATTGATGATATAAAAGATTTAATTGAGCATACTAAATATAAACCAAGTAGTGCTAGATTTAAAGTATTTATTATCGATGAAGTTCATATGCTTACTACTCAAGCTTTTAATGCTTTACTTAAGACTTTAGAAGAACCTCCTGGTTTTGTAAAATTTATTTTAGCAACAACAGATCCTTTAAAACTTCCTGCTACTATTCTTTCAAGAACTCAGCACTTTAGATTTAATAAAATCTCAAATTCTGATGTAATTCATCATTTATCACATATTTTAAATGAAGAGGGAATTGATTTTGAAAGCGAAGCTTTAGAGATTTTAGCTAGAAGTGGACAAGGAAGTTTAAGAGATACCTTAACTATGCTTGACCAAGCTATAATTTTTTCAAGAGGAAGAGTAAGTACTACAGCAGTTGTTGATATGTTAGGACTTATTGACCCTGAGGTTATGGATACAATCTTCCAAGTAGTTTTAAATAAAGGTGATATTACAGCTATTGTAAAAGAGCTTGAAAACTATGAAGTATCACAGGTTTGTGATGAAATGACTATTTATTTAAAACATAGAATGTTAGAAAAAGATTCAAGATTTGATTTGCTTTTATTTGATAGATTTTTTAGAATATTAAGTGATGCAAAACATCTTTTAGCTATGAATTCTGATGGTGGTTTTGTACTTATTTTGACTTTAATGAAAATGATTGAAGCTGTTGATATTAGAACAATTGATGAAATTATTGACCAAGTTCAAAAAGTAAAAGAAAAAGAAGACCCACAAGTTAATCAAGGTGTAAAACAAACAGTTCAAACACCTTCTCTAAAGATTGAAGAAATAAAAACACCAAAAGTTGAAGAGGTTCAACAATCAGTAGTGCAAGAAGTAAAACCACAAGAAATAGTTGAAGCTCCTCAAGTGCAAATAGAAGAAGTTAATCCTACTTCACTTACACAAGAAGTTCCAGCTTCAAAACCACAAAGTGTAGAAGATGTGGTTCAAAAAGTTGAGCAAACTATTCAGTCACAAATACAACAAAATCAAACGCCAAATGATAATCCATTTGAAAATGAACCTGAAACTAAGATAGAAGAGCCAACAATACAAGATATAGCATATGCTAATAGTGTAACTGATATTGTTGATTTAGGTATTACTGATGCAATTGAGACTGTATCTTATCCAACGCCATTTGATGATTTACCAACAAGTGCTCCTATTGCAAGCACTCAAGAACAAAAGCCAAGTGAGCAAACACAAAGTATTAATGAAGAAGTTATAGCTAAACCTGCAGAGCCTCAAGTAACTCAAAATGAAGCAGTTTCAAATCTTGTTGATTCAAATCCTTTTGAGCAAACAATACCTCAAAATATAGAAGATACAAAACCTAAAACTGAGCCTATAAATGCAAATACCTCAAATGAAATTCATATGGAAACAATTGAACAACAAGTAGCTGTAAATCCAAATATGGAAGTAGAAGCTGTTCCTTTTGAAGAAGAAGTTCAAGAAGAGCCAGTGGTAAATGAGTTATATGCTAAATTAACTCAAAAAGTTTATGATAGGGATTATACTTTAGGTGAATGTTTTGAAAAGAACTTTATTTTCAATGGTCATGAAAATAATAAACTATATATAATCTCAAGAGCCCAAGGTGATGATAGAAAGTTTTTATATAAACACTTTGGACTAATAAGAACATTTGCTCAAGATGTTTTTGGAAATGAAATTGAGCTAGATTTTACAAAGGAGCCGGCCCGCAAGGTCTTAGAAAAAACACCTAAACCTAGTAATAATCAAGTAAAAGAAGAGCCTAACTCTTCATTACAAAACAACTCAAATGATTCTGGTTCTATGCTTGAAGATGTTGAAGTTGGCTCTGGTTGTGTGGCAGATATGCAAAAGGTATCTGACCCTAAGCCATCACAAAAAGAGTTACAGTTAAATGATATACTAAACTCTCCTATGTTAAATAGAGCAAAAGAGCTTTTAGATGTAAAGAAAATAACTGTTAAATCAAGAAGTTAAAGGAGAGATATGAAGCAAGCATTAAAAGTTTTAGGTCTGTTAGGTTTATGTAGTACACTGGCTTTTGCAAATATTAATGACGAAGAAGTTATTGAGTTTGAAAAAAATAGACTTGGATTAAATCCTAATGTAGAAGTTCTAAATGTAGAAGTTAGTTTAAAAAAACAAATGCCTTTAGAAGATTGGTATGGATATATTTTAAATGTACAAGCACAAATACCAACATCTAAAGATACTTCAAAAGTAGTAGATGTTAAAGATATTGTTTTTACAAATGGAAAGTATGTATCCTTAGATTTATTAGATTTAAAAACAGGTAAATCTTTAAAAAGTTTAGTTGCTCCAACTTTAACAAAAGAGTATTATCAAGAAGATAGATTAATTGCAGGTAATCATAATGCAAAAGATAAAATAGTGATTTTCTCTGATCCTTTATGTCCTTTTTGTATGGACTATGTACCAGATGTAATAAACTATGTGAATAAAAATAGTGATAATATTGCTTTATACTATTACCATTTTCCATTACTTAGAATACATCCAGCAGCAGGACCATTATCTCAAATTATGGAAGTAGCAAAACATAAAAACATAAAAGATTTAGAATTAAAAGTTTATGAGATTGATTGGGATAAATATTTTGATTCAAAATCAACTGATACAAATAAAATATTAGAAGCTTTTAATAAAGAACTTAAAACAAATATCACATTAGAAGAGCTAAAAAAAGCAAATATCCAAAAAGATATAAATATGGGTGAAGATGTGATGGTTCAAGGAACACCAACTATTTTTGTAAATGGTAAAAAAGATAGTACAAAAGAAAAATATCAAACATTAGGGAAGTAAATATGAAAAAACTAGTAATCGCAACAAGACAAAGTAAATTAGCACTATGGCAAAGTGAATATATAAAAGCAGAACTAAATAAACACTATCCAGATATGCAAATTGAGTTAAAAACATTTTCAACTAAAGCAGACAAGATTTTAGATGTACCTTTAGCAAAAATTGGTGGAAAAGGTTTATTTACAAAAGAATTAGAAATAGCACTATTAAATAAAGAAGCAGATATTGCAGTTCACAGTTTAAAAGATGTTCCTGTTGTGTTTGAAGATGGATTTGTATTAGCAGCACTTACAAAAAGGTTTGATCCAAGAGATGCTTTTTTAAGTGAAAAATATGAGAGTATTGAAGCTTTACCTAATGGGGCTGTTATAGGAACTACTAGTCTTAGAAGAAGAATGGAAATTAAAATGCTAAGACCTGATATTGAACTTAAAGACTTAAGAGGAAATATCAATACAAGAATTGCAAAGCTTAAAGCTGGTGAATATGATGCAATTATTTTAGCAGCAACTGGTGTACAAAAGCTTCAAATTGAAGATGAAGTAAACTACTTTACTCCAATATCTACAGATTTAATGATTCCATCAATGGGACAAGCAACATTAGGTATTGAAACACTTGATAATAAAGAATTAGTAGACTTATTATCTGTTTTAAATGATGAAAATGCTTATATTGAATCAACAGTTGAAAGAGATTTTGTAAGAGTATTAGAAGGTGGTTGTCAAGTACCAATTGGTTCAAAAGCTACTATTTTAGAAGATGGCAAAAACATCAAGTTCCAAGCAATAGTTGGTATGCCAGATGCTAGTGAAAGAATAGAAGAAGAAGTAATTGAACCAATTGAAAACTATAAAGAAATAGGAAAGAAAATAGCCCAAAGCTTTATTGAAAAGGGAGCAAAAGAGCTTCTTAAAAGAGCAGAAGAAATAGCATTTAAATAAAAACCCAATTTAACAAGAAAAGGAAAACATGGAAAATTTACCAAACTGCCCAAAATGTGGGAGCGAATATACTTACGAAGATATGGATTTATATATATGTCCAGAATGTGCCCATGAATGGTCAAAAGATGCATCATTAGAAGAAGATGAAGATAAACTTATCGTAAAAGATGCCAATGGTGCTATTTTAGAAGATGGGGATGATGTTACTGTTATCAAAGACTTAAAAGTAAAAGGTAGCTCATCAGGTATTAAAGTTGGTACTAAAGTAAAAGGTATAAGATTAGTTGAGGGTAATGACGGTCATAATATTGACTGTAAAGTTCCAGGTGTTGGAGCTATTAAACTTAAACAAGAGTTTGTTAAAAAAGCTTAAAAACTGCCTTATTTGACAAAAGAGTTTCTCTTTTGTCATAACTTCAAAAACTTTCAAAAAAGCAATATTTTCCAAGAAAATTAAATAATAATTTTAGTATCATATTTATATTAATATATTAAGGAGTGATATATGAGAATAAATGTAGAAGATACACTATTTTGTTTAGTAGATGTACAAGAAAAGCTATTTCCTCACGTAACGAATAATGAAGAGATTAAAAAAAAATTAATTACTTTAATTAAGGGTTTAAAAGTATTAGAAGTTCCTTTTATAGTAAATGAACAGTACAAAAAAGGAATAGGTGAGACAATACCTTCTTTAAAAGAGTTAGTAGTTGATTATCCTCATTTTGAAAAAACAACATTTTCTTGTTGTAAAAATGAACCAACAATGGAAGCTATTAAAAACAGTGGAAAGAAAAATGTAATTGTTGCAGGAATTGAAACACATGTATGTGTATTACAAACTTGTATTGATTTATTAGAAGCGGGACTTCAACCAATACTAGTTACTGATTGTGTAACTTCAAGAAAACAAAATGATACTGATGTAGCAATTCAAAGATTAATTCAAGCAGGTGTTATTCCAACTACATATGAATCAATTTTATTTGAATTAACACTAAATGCTAAAAATCCAGTATTTAAAGAAATATCTAAATTAGTTAAGTAAAAGCTATTTATTAATATTAAAAGAATTAATTTGTTATGGTATAATAATTGTATTTTAAACTTATAATATAAGGGTAAACAATGAAAAAATCCATTATCAAATTGATTCTTTTGATGTGCACTATCAGTTTTCTAAATGCAGAAAATTCAAAATACTTTGACATAGATGAGTATATTAAGTTCACTAATCAAGAACAAATAACAACAGACTTTATAAAACAAATACAAAAAGATGCCCTCAAAATAAAACAACAAAATAAAAAAGTAAAGATAGTTTTAGTATATCCGGGTAAACAATTAACTGATTATTGGATGAAAAGTAAAGTCTCTTTTGAAAAAAGACTTGATGAATTAGGTATAGATTATGAATTAGTTCTTCACTTTACTAAACCTCATGTGGAAACTAGGGTTCAATCTAAACTACTCTTAAAGGCTATAAAAGATAATACTGATTATTTAGTATTTGTATTAGATGCAAGTAAACATGCTAAATTTATTGAGCGAATTATAAGTCGTGAAAAACCAAAACTAATTTTACAAAACATAACAACACCCCTTAGAAAATGGCAGAAAAGTCAACCTTTTTTATATGTAGGTTTTGATCATATGATAGGCAGTCAAATGCTAGCTGATTATTATATCAAAAAGACAAAAGGTGTTGGTAAGTATGCTGTTTTATATACAGCAAATGGTTATGTAAGTTATATGAGAGGAACAAAGTTTATTGATTATGTTTCTAAGAACTCAGATTTAAAAGTAGTTCATGAATACTTTACAAATACAAGTAAAGAAAAAGCTAAACTTGCAACACTTGATTTGCTAAAACAAGATGATGATATTAAGTTTATATATGCGTGTTCTACTGATATTGCATTAGGTGTAATAGAAGCACTTAAACAAAAAGATTTAGTAGGAAAAATATTAGTAAATGGATGGGGTGGAGGAAGTAGTGAACTTCAAGCTATTCAAGATGGATATATGGACATTACAGTTATGAGAATGAATGATGATAATGGCGTAGCAATGGCAGAGGCAATAAAACTTGATTTAGAAGGTGACAAGCAAAAAGTACCTACAATTTTTTCAGGAGATTTTGCCCTTGTAGAAAAGGGAATTGCAAAAGAGAAATTAGAAGAGCTTGAACAAAGAGCTTTTAGGTATACACAAGATAATGCAAAATAAAAAGCTTTCCTTATCTATAATTAATAGTTTATTACTATTACTATTTTTTATTATATTAACTACTGCTGTACTTTTTTCAAGTTATATGAATACACAAAAAGTAGTGGATAAAAATATTAGTGATTACTTTAATCAAACCTATAATATCACAAAGTTAATTATTGAAAATGAACAAAAAAATTTACAAGAGATAGTTTCAAGTGTAACGAATGAGTTTAAAAGTATTTCCCATTTAGAAAATCAAGATGAGGTTATATATAAACTTGAAACCTTATCTTATGTGGACACAGTAGATTTACTTTTTTTCAAGATGGATGGAATATTTTATGATTATAGTACATCTTTATTTGACTCAAAGTTAATAATTGAAAAAATCAAACAAATGGACTCATCAATAAACAATAGAATTATTAGAGTAAAGATTGAAAATAAAGATATTATTCTAATGATAAGTAAAGATAGTATTATTGATGAATTAACAGGGAGAGTTAAAGCTAAAGTTTATGGGGCAAAAGTTTTAAATGATAACTTTAGTTTTTTAGAGAATATAAAAACAAGAGCAAAACTTCTTGATATATATGTATATTTTGATAAAGGATTAATTGCTTCTACGAATAATCAAAAAAACATTGATTTAAGTAAGTTTACAAAAAAAGATATATTTGTAAAGCAAGATAAAATATATTCTAGTATTCCTTATGAGATATATGATACTGATAAATTAGAAATTATATATGAAAAGAAAAATAGTACTTTTGAAGTTCTAAAAGACAATTTTATCCAACAAGCTTTTTTATTAGTATTTTTTGTTATTTTTTGTTTTATTCTTTTATATTATCTATCTAATAAATTTATTATCAAACCTTTTAGCCAACTTGTTGATTATGCAAATAAAGTTAAAGACCAAAAAGATATAGAGTATAAAAATACAAATGTTTTAGAGTTTGATAGTTTTGCGTATGAATTAAACGACATTATTTCTGAACTAAGGGATGTAAAAGAGCAATATTCTAGGGCAATTGATGGAGTTCAAGATGGTTTATGGGATGTGGATTTAAAAAATAAAAAAGTATTTTATTCTCCACGCTTTAAAACTATGTTAGATTATGATTTAGATGATGACATAGCTTATAATAGTTTTTGGCAAAGAAGTATTCATAAAAAAGATTATAAAAAGACACTAAGTGAACTAAAAGAACATATAAATCAAAAGTCTGATTTATTTGAAACAGAGTATAGATTTAAATGTAAAAACAATACATATAAATGGATAAAAATTAGAGGAAAACTATTTTATGATTCAGATGATAAGGCAAGTAGGTTTATTGGTTTTCATACAGATATAAATGATTTAGTTTTATTAGAAAAACAAAATCAAGAAAAAGAAAGAATGTTATATCAACAATCAAAATTAGCCTCTATGGGTGAAATGATTGGAAATATTGCTCACCAATGGAGACAGCCTCTAACAATCATGAGTGTAATATCTTCTTCTATGAGTATGCAAATACAATTAGATAAATTAAACAAAGAAAAAGCACAAGTAAATTTAGAAAAGCTTTTAAATAATATCAATTATTTATCATCAATAATAGATAAATTTAGAAACTTTTTCAATCCAAATAATGAAGTAGAAGAGTTTTATATAGATGAACTTATAAAAGAGAATTTGGTTATATTTGAGTCTTCATATAAATCTAGTAATATACAGTTGGTTTTAGATTTAAAAAGTATAAAAGTTTTGGGTTTCAAATTTGAACTCATGCAGGTTGTTATAAATATTATTAACAATGCAAAAGATGCTTTGATATCTAAAATGTCATTAAGAGACACAAATAAATTTATAATTATAAAATCATCTGTAGTTGATGATAATCTAGTATTAATAGTTACTGATAATGCAGGGGGTATACCTAGTGAAATCTCTGAGAAAATATATGAACCATATTTTACTACAAAACATCAAAGTCAAGGTACAGGACTTGGTCTTTATATGTCAAATGAAATCATTAAAAAACATTTTAATGGTAGTTTATCAAATAAAACCGTAGAGTATGAATATGAAGGAAATAAATATAAAGGTGAAGAGTTTAAAATACAAATACCACTTTTATGTGATTAAAATTTTTACTAATAAAAAAGAGAATAGCTTGGAATCTTATTCCAGCTATTCTCTTTTTACTTTAAAGTATTTAGGTTATACGTCCATAGTTCCAGCTGGAACGTGAACATTTCCATCCATAATAATTCTAGCACTTCTACTCATAGAAGCTTTTTGAACTGTAAGTTTATCACCATCTTTAGTAATTGTAGCACCAACTTTAATAGCACCACTTGGATGACCAAATGTTACAGTATCTTTTTCTCCACCACCAGCAGCTAAATTAACTAAAGTTCCTGGAATAGAACCTGCAACACCAATAGCAACAGAAGCTGTTCCCATCATAGCATGGTGTAATTGTTGCATAGATAAGGCTCTTACATGTAAGTCCATCTCACTTGCTTTTACTTCTTTACCAGAAGATGTAATAAAGTCTTGAGCAGGAGATACAAATGCAATTTTTGGAGTGTGTTGTTGAGTTAATGCATCACTTGCATCTTTCATAACACCCATTTTTAAAGCACCTGCAATTCTGATTTTTTCAAACTTTTCTAAAGCTGCTGTATCAGAATTAATATCACCTTGAAGCTCAGTTCCTTTATATCCGATTTCATCAGCATTTACAAATACTGTTGGAATTCCTGCTGTAATCATAGTAGCTTTAAGTGTACCAATACCTTCAACTTCTAAGTCATCTACTAAGTTTCCAGTAGGGAATAACTCTTCACTTGGGTCAACTGGCTCAACAAACTCTAGTACAATCTCTTCAGCAGGGAAAGCAACACCATCAATTTCATAGTCACCCATTTCTTTAACCATTCCATCTTCCATTGTTACATAACAAAGAATAGTTTTTTTGATATTTGCTTGCCAAATTCTTACACAACATACACCATTTTGGGGTACATTATCAACTAAACCTTCTTTAATAGCAAAAGGACCAACTGCTGAACTTAAGTTACCACAGTTTCCACTCATATCAACAAAATCTTTGTCAATAGCAACTTGACAGAAGTAGTAATCTACATCATGATTTGGAACATCAGATTTCCCAACTAAGATAGCTTTTGAAGTAGATGAAGAAGCTCCACCCATTCCATCCATTTGTTTTTTATAAATATCAGGAGAACCTACAATTCTTTGTAATAGTTTGTCTCTTTTTCTTCCATCTTCTTGAGCTTCTTTTGGAAGGTCTGCAATATTAAAGAAAGTACCTTTTGAAGTACCACCTCTCATATATGTTGCTTTTACTTTAAATTGTGGTTTGTAAGCCATAATAATATTCTCCTTTTAAAATGTCCCATTTAAAAAGGGACCTATTATTTTATGATTTCTTTTTATCGTGAAAAATTAATTTTCACTAAAAGAAACAAAACTCTAAAGAAACTGACGAGTCAGTTTTATTTGTTCCTATTAGAAAAAATATTTATTAAAAAAATCTTTGATTTCTTTAACAAATATTTTAAGGGCAAAAGCCCCTAAAATATTAAGATTTATTACTTAGTTTCAGCAACAACATCTTTAGCGAATTTTTGTAAAATACCACCATTTTTGTAAACTTCAACTTCAGCAGAAGTATCTAATCTACATAATACTGAGAATTTAACAACTTCACCATTTGCTCTTGTCATAACAACATCTAAGTCACATCTAGGAGTGATTTCACCTTCGATATCAAAAGTCTCAGAACCATCAATAGCGTAAGTATGTCTAGTATCACCTTCTTTGAATTGTAATGGTAATACACCCATTCCAACTAAGTTAGTTCTGTGAATTCTCTCAATTGATTCAGCAATAAGAACTTCAACACCTGCAAGTCTAACACCTTTTGCAGCCCAGTCTCTAGAACTTCCTTGACCATAGTTAGTACCAGCAACGATAATTAATGGTTGTTTTCTATTGTTATACTCTTCAATAGCTTCCCACATTCTAGACTCAGTACCCTCTGGCATGATTTTAGTTAGTGAACCTTGTTTAACATTTCCATTTTCATCTTTAACCATTTCGTTAAATAATTTTGGATTTGCTAATGTTGCTCTTGAAGCTGTATTATGATCCCCTCTATGTGTAGCATAAGAGTTAAGGTCAGGAATTGGAAGACCTTTAGAAATACAATATTCACCAGAAGCAGAATCAGGTAAGATAGCATTTGATGGAGATAAGTGATCAGTAGTGATATTATCAGGGAATACACCTAATGGTCTTAAACCTTTTAATGCTGGCATTTGCATATATTCATCTTCCCAGTATGGAGGCTTATTAATATATGTAGAGTTAGTATTCCATTTGTAGAATGGATCTACTTTAACACTTGATAATCCATCTCTTGCGAACATTGGATCATAAATATCATTATACATTTCAGGTCTAACACACTCTTTTTCAACAGCATCAATTTCTTCATCAGATGGCCATAAGTCAGCTAATTTAATGTCATTACCATTTGCATCTTTACCTAAAGAGTCATTTTCAATATCAAATCTTACAGTACCAGCTAATGCATATGCAATAACTAATGCAGGAGATGCTAAGAATGCTTCTTTTACGTATGGGTGAATTCTTCCATCAAAGTTTCTGTTTCCAGATAATACAGCAGTAGAATAAATATCTCTATCTATAACTTCTTGTTGGATTTTTTCATCTAATGCACCTGACATACCATTACAAGTAGTACAAGCAAAACCAACTACACCAAATCCTAGTTTTTCCATTTCAGGTAATAATCCAGCATCTTTTAAGTAAACTTCAATTACTTTTGAACCTGGTGCTAATGAAGACTTAACCCATGGTTTTCTTTGTAGTCCAAGCTCGTTTGCTTTTTTAGCTAAAAGTCCAGCAGCAATTACGTTTCTAGGATTTGAAGTATTTGTACATGAAGTAATAGCAGCAATTAAGATACCACCATCAGGAATTAAATCACCTTCTTGAGTCCACTCTTTTACAATACCTTCTTCTTTTAAAGTTGAAGTTGGAACTAATTTATGAGGTTTAGAAGGACCTGCTAATGATCTAGTTACTTTTGATAAGTCAAATTGAATAGTTCTAGCATATGTAGCACCTTCAAATTGATCAGCCCATAAACCATTTGCTTTAGCATAAGCTTCTACTAATTCAACTTGTTTTGCTTCTCTACCTGTTACTTTTAAGTAAGAAATAGTTTGCTCATCAATAGCGAACATACCAGCAGATGCACCATATTCAGGAGTCATATTTGCAATAGTAGCTCTATCGCCTAAGTTAAGGTATTTAATACCTTCACCGAAGAACTCTAAGTAAGCAGAAATAACATTGTTTTCTCTTAAGAATGAAGTCATAGAAAGTGCAATATCAGTTGCAGTAATTCCAGGTGCTCTCTCACCCACAATCTCAACACCAATAATTTCAGGAACTCTCATATAAGAAGGGTTACCTAACATTACATTTTCTGCTTCTAATCCACCAACACCAACAGCAATAACACCAAGTGCATCAACGTGAGGAGTATGTGAGTCAGTACCAACTAATGTATCTGGACTTGCAACACCATCATCTAAGTGAACAACTGGAGACATTTTCTCTAAGTTGATTTGGTGCATAATACCGTTTCCTGGAGGAATAACATCAACGTTGTTAAATGCTTCTTTAGTCCAGTTAATAAAGTGGAATCTATCTGCATTTCTTCTATCTTCTATATCTCTATTTTTTTGGAAAGCATCTGGATCATATCCACCACACTCTACAGCTAATGAGTGGTCAACGATTAATTGTGTTGGAACAACAGGGTTAACTTTATCAGGGTTACCACCTTTAGAAGCTACTGCTTCTCTTAATCCTGCTAAATCAACAAATGCAGTTAATCCTAAGATATCGTGACAAATAACTCTTGATGGGAACCAAGGGAAATCTTTATCAGTTCTTTTTTCAATTAATTGTACTAATGAGTCTTTTAAGTCTGCACTAGGACACTTTCTAATTAAGTTTTCAGCTAAAACTCTTGAAGTATAGTTAAGTTTTTCAAATGAACCAGGAGTAATGTCTTCTACTGCTGCTTTAACATCATAGTACTTAACACCATCTACACCATCAAGGTTTTTAAGATATTTTTCGTTTGTCATTATTTATATCCATTCTTAAATTTTTTATGAACTTTAGTTCAATTTATGTTTCCAAACAGTGCTAAATTTTTTATTGTAATTTATCCACTGTATGTGGCACTTGTGTTGTAATAGCCTCTATAAAGAGGCTATTTTAATTTTTTTATGTAAGTTTTTTATGTTTCTTGTGCTTTTTTAAAAAAAGAAGAAAGAATTAAGCTCTATCTTCTAATGCTACGAAATCTCTAGGCTCAGGTCCAGTATACTCTGAACTTGGTCTGATAATTCTGTTATTCGCTCTTTGTTCAAATGCGTGAGCAGCCCATCCAGCAGCTCTTGACATAATGAATAATGGCGTATAGTATAATCTTTCTATTTGCATATAGTGGTAAATTAATCCACCGAAGAAGTCGATATTATCAGGTAAACCTTTTTCAGCTTTAACCTTATCTCTTACTGCTTTTGCAATATCAAATAATTTAGGGTCAGAAGTTTCTAATTCTTTTAACTCTTTAGCTAATTCGAATCCGATAGGAGATCTTGGATCTACTTCTCTATATACTCTGTGCCCGAATCCCATAATTTTTTCTTTTTTAGCGAATAATTCATCTACAGATTTTAATGCGTGATCAACATCATCAAATCCTAATACGAATTTAATTGCTACTTCATTAGCTCCACCATGTAAGTGACCTTTTAATGTACCAATACCAGTAGTCATACAAGAGTAGATGTCTGATAATGTAGAAGCAGTAATTCTGTTTGCAAATGTAGATGCATTGAATTCATGCTCTGCATATAAAGTTAACATTGCGTTCATTGCTTTAACTTCAACATCAAAAGGTTTTTTCTCTTTTAATCTTTCAACAATGAAACCAGCCATAGTTTGCTCTTCTGAAGCTAATTCAATCTCTTTACCATTTACATGCCAGTGGTGCCAGTAAACTAAGAACGATGGAAATGCTCCAAGTAACATAGTGATTTTATCCATTTGATCAGAAAAATCTTCAGCTTCTGGGAATACACATCCGTAAGCTGCAGTTGCAGTTTTCATGATATCCATTGGGTGAGAAGAAGCTGGTAATGCTCTTAATACCTCTTTTACTGCAGCTGGAAGTTGTCTAGCTTCAATAATTTTATTTTGGAATGCTTTTAATTCTTTTTTAGTTGGTAATTCACCATTTAATAATAAAAATGCAACCTCTTCGAAGTCTGCTTTTAATGCTAAATCTGCGATATCATAACCTCTATAGTTAAGACCATTACCTAATCCACATGTACAAATTGATGATTGACCTGCTGTAACACCTGCTAAACCACTCATTTCTCTCTCCTTAAACTTTGTGTTTTAATTAAAATTTTATATTCGTGCTTTTTTTGTTTTACAAGGCGAAGCTAATTACTTAGCTTTACCTTTTGAAAATAGTGCGTCCATTTTTTGCTCATAATCATGGTAACCTAACATATCGTAAAGCTCCATTCTTGTTTGCATAGTATCTAATACACCTTCTTGAGTTCCTTTGTCTTTTAACTCTTGGTATACGTTTAATGCAGCTTTGTTCATTGCTCTGAATGCTGATAATGGGTAAAGAACCATGTCAATACCAACTTCTGCTAATTCTTCAGTTGTGAACATTGGAGTTGCACCAAATTCAGTAATGTTTGCTAATACTGGAACATCCATTTTATCAGTAAACTCTTTGTACTCTTTTAATGTATGGATTGCTTCAGCGAAAATTGCATCTGCTCCAGCTTCAACGTAAGCTAATGCTCTGTCGATTGCAGCTTGTTGCCCTTCAGAAGCGTGTGCATCAGTTCTAGCGATGATATAGAAATCTGGGTCTAATTGCATTTTTGCATCAACCGCAGCTCTAATTCTGTCACACATTTCTTCAGTAGAAACTAACTCTTTATTAGGTCTGTGTCCACATCTTTTTGCAGCAACTTGATCTTCAATGTGAAGTCCAGCTGCACCAGATCTGATAAATTCTTTAACAGTTCTAGCAACGTTGAATGCGTGTCCCCAACCAGTATCAGCATCTACGATAACAGGAGTATCACAAATAGAAGTAATTCTTCTAATGTCAATACATACGTCCTCAATCATAGTCATACCTAAATCTGGTAAACCGTAAGATGCATTTGCAATTCCTCCACCTGAAAGGTAAATTGCCTTATGTCCTACTTTTGTAGCTTGTAATGCTTGGTATGCATTAATTGTTCCTACGATTTGTAAAGGAGACTCTTCCTTAAGTGCTTCTCTAAATTTTTTTCCTGCGCTCATACACATCCTTTAATTTGAATTGAGTATTATTATACATGATTTAGACATATGCACAGTGTATGATTTTTGTAAGAGAAAACACAACTTTTTTTAAAATATATATTAAATGTACAATATTTGTTCTTATGCTTTAAAATGGTACAATATTAGATAAAGTTAATTCTAAGGAATGTAAATGAATTATAAAAACTCAATAGATAAGTTTATAGAGATATTCAAAAGATCAAATTTAAGTATATCTAAGTTTGCATCTTTAATCAATAAGGATAGAAGGACTGTTACATCGTGGATTGATAATTTAACAGAAGTTGAACCAAGTAATGATGTAAAAGAGAAAATTTGTCAGATTTTTAGGTACCCAGATTATATATGGGAGGATGGTTGTGTTGATGAGGAGTTTTTAAAATCAATAACACAAATACCTCAAAAAGAAGTTAGAATAATAGATGAAGACTATTATGGTAGGTTAAAATATATCATGGAAGTTGAAAAAAATAGAAGATTTGTTATTCAAGCACAGTTTCCAGGACCTATGTATAGAGATACTGCTGTACAAGAAGTGTACAGAACAAAAACATCAAAAGATATTGAAGAGTTAAAACAAAGAAGAATTGAGCAGATGCTAAGATATGATTATGATACTACTGAATGGTATTCAATTAAGTCTGTTTTATCATTTTGTTTTGCAAGTATTGGAAACTTCTATACAAAAGAAGAAAAAATCAAAATATTAGAACTTATATATGAGTTATTTAACAATAACTATAATAAAAAGCTTTTCTTATTTGATAGTTTTTCAAGAAAAATTTATGGAATGGAAACAACATATATATCTATAAATGTAAAGCAAAAGATACTTTTCTTTAAATCACCAATTGAATCTGTATTTATAGAAATCAGAAATAAGAACTTAGTTGAAAGAATGCACAAGTATTATAGCTCACCCATAGAAGCTCCTTCTCATGTGAACTTTTTGGAATCTGTAAAAATTATAAAGATATTACAAGAAGCTTTAAAATATAACAATGATATAAAACAAGCATATGAGACTATAAATAGAACTACAGATTATGGAGAGCTTTTCTATCATAATCTAAGTTTAGACTTACAAAAAGAAGTAAGTGATCCAAAATCAGGGCAAAGAAGGAATTAAATTGATTGATTATTCTTTATATGTAAATGAGTTTTTAATACTAGCTGCTGCTTTATTTATAGCATTGCTATCACCTGGTCCTGATTTTGCGATGATTTTAAAACAAAGTGTTAGTTATGGAAAAAGAGCATCTATTGTTTCAAGTATTGGAATAGGACTTGGTGTTTCTGTTCATGTAGTTTATACTTTATTAGGTATAGGGCTTATTATTTCAAAATCAATTGTTTTATTTAATATTGTGAAGTATTTAGGTGCTGCTTATTTAATTTATCTTGGGATTATGAGTTTAAGATCAAAAGGTATGAACTTACAAGATGATAGTTCAAAACAAAAAGAGAATATAAGTGATTTTAAATCCTTTAGTATGGGGTTTTTATGCAATGCTTTAAATCCTAAAGCAACACTATTTTTCTTATCAATGTTTACAGTAGTTATAAGCATAGATACACCTATGTATATACAAGCTATATATGGAATATTTTGTATGATTGCAAGTATTATTTGGTTTGTGTTTCTTTCACTATTTTTAAGTCATAAAAAAGTAAGAACTTTCTTTAATTCCTTTGGAGTATGGTTTGATAGAATTGTTGGTGTGGTATTGATAGGTTTAGGTATAAAAGTAGCCTTAAGTAAATAAAGGAAAAAAATGAATAGTAGAGATAAGTTATTAAAAGTAGCCTTTGAAGAGATTTTTCAAAATGGATATCATGCAACATCTGTAGATAAAATACTTAAAAAAGCTTCAATGAATAAAGGAAGTATGTATCACTTTTTCAAATCAAAAAAAGAGCTGATTCTAGCAATAATTGAAGTTCATGTTGATGAATATATTCAAAAAAAATATGGAGTTATTTTAGAAAGTGAAGAGAATATGATAGAAGCCATCATGTCTGTACTAAGAAACAAACCTTTATATAATTTCATTTATGGATGTAGATTAAATAATCTTGTACATGAATTATCAAATCAAGATGAAGACTTTAAAAAAGCCTTAGAAAAATCATACTTTAAATTTGAAGCAATCTTCCAAGCAGCACTAGATAGAGCTGTGGAAAATGGTGAGATAAAAAAAGATACTGATACAAAAGCTGTGGGAATGTTCATCTTAGCCACAATTCAAGGTGGCTTAACAACTGCCAAAAAATCATCTGATTCTAAATACTATGATATATGTATAGAACAATTGCATAATTATCTTAATCTTTTAAAAGTTAAGTAATGAATAGTAAATATGAAGTACTAAAAGATATATTTGGACATGAAAGTTTTAGGTCATTTCAAGAAGATGTTGTTGATACTATTATAGGTGGGCAAGATGTTTTAACTATTTTGCCAACAGGTGGTGGAAAATCACTTTGTTATCAACTTCCAACTTTACTTATGCAAGGAGTTACAATTGTAATCTCTCCTTTGATTGCTCTTATGCAAGACCAAGTAAAAGCTCTTAATGATTTAAATATAAGTGCTGAGATGATTAGTTCTCTTCAAAGTAGTGATGAAAACAGTTTTACTTTACAAAAGCTTTTGCAAGGGGAGTTAAAGTTTTTATATGTAGCTCCTGAGAGATTTACTTCAAATGAGTTTGTAGGTGTTCTTCAAAGAATAAATATAAACTACTTCGTAATAGATGAAGCTCACTGTGTATCTGCTTGGGGACATGAGTTTAGAGCTGAGTATAGAAATCTTGATAGATTAAAACAGTTTTTTCCTGATACTTCTATATGTGCATTTACTGCAACTGCTACAAAAAAAGTAGAAGCTGATATAGCAAATAGTCTAAGACTAAATAATCCAAAACATTTTAGAGCAAAAACAAAAAGAGATAATCTTGATATAAAAGTAGAACCAAGAGTTTCAAATGGAAAAAGACAAATATTAAATTTCCTAAAAACTCATAGGGGAATGTGTGGAATAATCTATACTTTTACTAGAAAAGAGGCTGAGGGTATTGCTAAGTTTTTATGTGATGAAAACTATAAAGCAGCAGCTTATCATGCAGGACTTAGTGTAGATGTGAAAAATAGAGTTTTTGAAGATTTTGTATATGAAAGAGTTGATATAGTTGTTGCTACTATTGCTTTTGGTATGGGAATTGATAAATCAAATATTAGATTTGTAGTACATACTTCTATGCCTAAAACTTTGGAAAATTACTATCAAGAAATAGGTCGTGCAGGAAGAGATGGCGATATGTCTTATGTATATTTACTTTATTCAAAGGCTGATGAGGTAAAAAGAAAAATACAAATCGAAGAAGCTATTGATGATGGGTATAAATCTACATCTTTAGAAAAATTAGAGTTTATGTATAGATATTGTGTTTCAAATAATTGTAGGCATAAAATCATAGCTTCATATTTTGAAGATGAAATACCTAGTTGTGAAACTTTATGTGATAACTGTACAAAAGGCGAGGTTGAACAAGTTGATGTAAGTGTGGATGCTCAAAAACTACTCTCAGCTATTTTTAGATGTGAACAAAGATTTGGAATAAATCACATAGTTGATGTTTTAAGAGGTTCAAAAAATCAAAAGCTTTTAGAGTTTGGTCATGATAAGTTAAGTGTTTATAATATTGGATCACAAAAAAGTAAAAATGAATGGATAGCTATTTGTGATAAGCTTATAGACATACAAGCTTTAGAATTAGGTGAGTTTAGAGCTTTGAAAATTTCAGATTTGGGTATGAAAATACTAAAAGGAAAAGAGAAACTTTTCATAGATAGTGATAAGCTTGGACTTTTAGTAAAACAAGAAGAGGAAGACTTAGAACTAAGCTTTGATGATAAGGTTTTTGAGGAGTTTAAAACTCTGCGAAGAGAAATAGCAAATGAAAATGAAGTTCCTGCTTATGTGATTTTTGGGGATAAAACTTTAAAAGAGTTAAGTCAAAAACTTCCTATCACAAAAGAAGAGTTCCTTGAAATAAATGGAGTTGGAAAAGTAAGATTTGAAAAGTATGGAAATGCTTTTTTAGAAGCTTGTCAAAAAATAAAAGAAGAAAACAAAGAAGAGATAGAAAATAAAGCTCCTTCAAAGAAGTTAACAAAGACTTATTTGGAAACTTTGGAGTTAATTGAAAATGAAAAAACACTAGAAGAAATAGCACAAATTCGTGATTTAGGGATTAGTTCGATATTAAGCCATTTATCACTATTATACGAACATAAAAAGCTTTCACAAAACAAAAAACAAGAGTTATTAGAGCCTATTAAAATTCCAAGTGAAATAAAACAATGGATAGAGCAAGGTTTGCAGTATGAAAGTTTAAAAGAACTAAGACAATACTTATATTTGTATGAGTATTTTAAGAAGGAAAGTAATTGAAACAGTATTTAGATTTATTGCAACATATTTTAGATAAGGGTGTTAAAAAAGAAGATAGAACAGGTACAGGAACTACTTCTGTATTTGGTTATCAAATGAGATTTGATTTAAGTGAGGGCTTCCCACTTGTAACTACAAAAAAGACATTTTTAAAAGCAATTATTTCTGAGCTTTTATGGTTTATTGAGGGTAGTACTGATGAGAGAAGACTTGCTGAAATTCATTATGGAGATAAAGCTTCTAACTTAATAGGTAAAAAAACAGTATGGACAGCAAATGCAGATGCTCAAGGTAAAGACCTAGGATATGTAAATACTGACACTATTAAAGAGCTTGGACCTGTATATGGTGCTCAATGGAGATCATGGATGGGTACTGATGGAAAAGCTATTGACCAGTTATCTGAACTTATAAATCAAATCAAAACAAACCCTGATTCAAGAAGAATGATTCTATCAGCTTGGAATGTAGGTGAATTAGAAAAAATGGCTTTACCACCATGTCATACTTTTTTCCAGTTTTATGTGGCAGACGGAAAATTATCTTGTCAGTTATACCAAAGAAGTGCAGATGTATTTTTAGGAGTTCCTTTTAATATTGCTTCTTATGCTTTACTTACTATGATGATTGCACAAGTTTGTGATTTAGAAGTAGGGGATTTTGTACATACTTTTGGGGATGCTCATATATACTCTAATCACTATGAACAAGTGAACTTACAGTTAAGTAGAGAGCCTTATGAGAAACCAACTATGAAAATTAATCCAGATGTGAAAAACATAGAAGATTTTAAAATGGAAGATTTTGAACTAGTTGGGTATGAATCTCACGAATCAATAAAAGCTGTAATGGCAGTATAAGGATAAAAGATGAAAATTTCAATGATTGTAGCATATGGTAAAAACTGGGAAATTGGTCTTGATAATCAAATGTTATGGCATATAAGTGAAGATTTTAAAAACTTTAAAGCTATCACATCAGGTCATCATATCTTAATGGGAAGAAAGACTTTTGAAAGTATTGGAAAACCACTTCCAAATAGAACTTCACTTGTTTTAACAAGAGGGGATTTTTCTCATGAGGGTGTTCACACTTTTAACAATGTGCAAGAAGCCTTCGATAAAGCAAGAGAATCAGGTGAAGAAGAGCTGTTTATCATAGGTGGAGCAAATATATATGAATCACTATTTGACTATGTGGATAAGATGTATTTATCTGAGGTGGATTTTGAGGGAGAAGCAGATGCTTATCTTAAAGAAATAGACTTTTCGACATGGGATTTACAAGAACAAAGAGAGTATGAAGCTATAAAAAATGAAAAGGGAGATATTATCTCTCCTGCTTGGAACTTCAAGGTATGGGTAAAAAAAGATTAATCTAAAGCTTGGCATTGTGTCAAGCTTTTTTTATATAGATTTACTTGACTAATTAGTCAAAAAAAGATAGGATTTGTAAAAAATATAAAGGAAAAACATGAAAATAGCAATATTAGATAGAGCAACACTTGGAAATGATGTAGATGTATCTATATTTGAGCAGTTTGGTGAACTAATAGTTTATGATATGACAAGTGAAGAACAAACACAAGATAGAGTAAAAGATGTTGATATTGTTCTTACTAATAAAGTAGTTATAAATAGCTCTCATATGGATGATTCATCTATGAAACTTATTTGTATAACTGCAACTGGTATGAATAATGTAGATTTACAATACGCAAAACAAAAAAACATAGCTGTTAAAAATGTAGCAGGTTATTCAAGTTCCTCTGTTGCTCAAGTTGCTTTTTCTATGATTTTTCATTTTGTTACAAAACTTGATTATTATAAATCATATGTGGATAATGGCAACTGGCAAAAGTCACCAATCTTTACTCATATAGATAAACCTTTTTATGAACTTGATAATAAAAGAGTAGGGGTTATTGGTCTTGGGGATATTGGAAGAAATTTTGCTAAAAAAGCGAAGGCTTTTGATTGTGAAGTAGTTTATTATTCAACTTCTGGAAAAAACTCAAATAGTGAGTATAAAAGAGTTGAGTTAGATGAGCTTTTAAGTACAAGTGATATTATCTCTATTCATTGTCCTTTAAATGAAAATACACAAGATTTACTAAACTATGAAAATATGTCAAAGATGAAAGATAAAGCAATTTTATTAAACCTTGGAAGAGGTGGTATCATAAATGAAAAAGATTTAGCAAAAATTTTAGATGAAAAAGAGATTTATGCAGGAATAGATGTAGTTTCAAAAGAACCAATACTTGAAGATAATCCACTTCTAAAAGTAAAAAATAAACAAAGATTATTACTTACTCCTCATATTGGTTGGGCAAGTATTGAAGCTAG
Source organism: Arcobacter roscoffensis (assembly GCF_024267655.1). NCBI lineage: Bacteria > Pseudomonadati > Campylobacterota > Epsilonproteobacteria > Campylobacterales > Arcobacteraceae > Arcobacter > Arcobacter roscoffensis. The sequence goes on along the minus strand of NZ_CP100595.1, from coordinate 2,725,929 downwards.
AACTAGACTACTTGAAATGGTGGCTGAAAATATAAGAGAGTTTTTAAAATAAAGAAGATAAATCTTCTTTATTTATAAGCTTCAATATCAATGATTTTATTTGATAGTTTTTTAGCTATTTGAATATCATGTGTTACAAGTAAAACACATAAAGAGTCTCTTTCAACTATTTTTTTTAATAAAAATAGAACTTCTTTTTGTGAAATAGGGTCAAGTCGTGAACTTATTTCATCAGCAAAGATAAAAATAGGATTTAAAAGTAATACTCTAATTATTGATAATCTTTGTAGTTCTCCTCCTGAAATTTCATCTGGCTTTCTTTGTAATAAATCTTCTGATAAATTAAAATCTTTTAAATATTCATCTAACTTTTCTTTACTAATATCATAAAGTTTTAATAAATCATCAAAGCCATCTTTTAAAATCTGTTCAGGTAAAAAAGCACTTGGCGGATCTTGATAAATCTTTTGAAATTGAATCTTTTTATATTTATTGTTTTTTATTATATTCCCGCTTGATGCTTTTATATTTTCTAGGATTATATTTCCAAGAGAACTTTTACCACTTCCACTTTTACCTATAATTGCAACTATTTCTCCTTTGCTTATTTCAAAAGAGAGATTTTTGAAAAGTTGATTTTCTCCAAAGTTTTTAGACAAGTTATCTATTTTTACTATAAGATTATCTTTAGGAATAGTTTTTTCTATTTGCCAAAATCCTGCATCTGAACTTATAAGTTCTTTTGTATACTCTTCTTTTGGATTTTCAAAGATTTCTTTTGTTGTATTGTACTCAATTAATTTCCCATCAAGCATGATTCCAAGAGAACCTTTAATGCTTTTAGCTATTTCTAAATCATGGGTAATTACAAATAAAAGTTTATTCTCTTTTATATGAGTTTGAAGTTTTTGGCAAACTTGGTCACAAAGCTCTTTATCTAAACCTTTTGTTGGTTCATCAACTAAAATTACTTTAGCTTCTTGACAATGTGTTATTGCAATAGTTAATCTTTGGCACATTCCTCCTGAAAGTTCAAAAGGGTATGAATCTTCAAATGCTTCAAGGCTTACATCTTCTAGCTCTTTTTGTACACGTTTTGTACTTTGTTTATCTTGATATACAAAATCTCTTACTTCTTTTACTTGTTCTTTTATTTTCATAGTTGGGTCTAAAGCTCTCCACGGTTCTTGTGGTAGTAAAGCTATTTCTTTTCCCCAAAGTTCTTGTCTTTGTTTTTTATTAAGTTTTAGTAAGTCAATATCATTTAGAAATATCTCACCTTTTACTTTTAGCTCTTTTGGTAATATACCCATCAGGGCATCTATAATAAGAGATTTACCTGAGCCTGATTCTCCTAATAGAACCAAAGGTTTCTTTGTACTTATTTCTAAGTTTATATTGTCAACTAGGATTTTATCTTTTGAGGAAACAGATAAGTTTTTTATGATTATATGCTTAGACATCTTCACTCCTTTTTGACATAAGTTGTAAGCTTAAAACTATTAAAAATATTATTAGTGAAGGAAGTAATACTAAAAAAGGCTCTTCTTCATAATAAGGTAAAACTTCAACTATCATACTTCCAAGTTCAGCTGTAGGAGGTCTAAGCCCTACGCTAATTGCACTAAGTGAGGAAATCGCGATAATAGCAGTACTCATAGAAAAAGTACTAATAGTAAAAACTAAAGGAAGTAGTTTTGGTAAGATAAGTTTTTTTAAAATATAAGAAAAGCTAAATCCTAGTGACTTAGTAGCTTCAACATATGGTTCAACTAAAAGTGATTTAGTTTTGGCTCTACTTACTTTAAAAAACTCTATCCAAAGAGTAAGGGCTAGTCCTAAATATAAAAATAGTAAGTTCCCAGGAGAAAATGCTAGAAAGATAAGTACTAAAAGTAAACCTGGCAGAGCTAATAATACATCACATAAAAAGCCTAAAAGTTTATCTATAATTCCTCCTTTATAAGCAGCTAATATACCTAATATAACTCCTGGAACTAAAGCTGTTATTGTTGTAATAAAAGCTAAGAAAAAAGACAATTGTGTGGCTTGTGCTATTCTGATTAACACATCTCTTCCATATTGGTCTGTTCCTAAAAGATGACTTAGACTAGGACTTGCAAAAGTATTCATTAAATCTTGTTGATCACTTTCATAATTGTAAATCATTTGTGAGACAATTGAAAATGAGGCTAATAGTATTAATATAAACGAGCCTATATATAAGCTTTTTTTACTATTTTGCATAGTTTTTCTCCTTTAGTCTTGGATCTAAAATATAAGACAAAATATCCACTAAAAGATTGATTAATACAAATAGAAGTCCCATAATCAAAACTGTTCCTTGAATCATAGGTATATCTCTTGCTACTATTGCATGAACTAAAGCATGACCTATTCCTGGAAAAGCAAATATAGTTTCAACTACAACTACACCTTCAATTAAGTAAACTGATTGTAAAGCTAGAAAAGATAACAGTGGAATCAAAGCATTTTTTATTCCATGTCTTTTTATAGTTGTGCTTTTTGATAAGCCTTTATATCTTCCATATTTAAAATATGATGAATTTTGTACATCTTTCATTGAATCATTTATCAACCTATTTGATACTGCTGCTAAACCTAAAGCAAGTGTTAAAGATGGAAGTATAAAATTCTTCCAACTATCAAAACCAGCTGGTGGCAGAATATTAAACCAAATACTAAAAACTAAAATAAGAAGCAATCCTAAAACAAAAGGAGGAATAGCTTTAATAATTATAGATACATACATCACAATTATATTTACAAATCTATTTTTAGTAGTAGCTGTATAAATACCTAAAGGTACGGCAATTATCAGTGAAACTATAAAAGTACTAAGTGTTAATAAAAGTGAATAACCCAATTGTATTTTTAGCTCTTTATCAACACTTTCACCACTAACAAGAGAATAACCTAAATCAAGTTTTAAGAAGTTGTAAATAGAAAGAAAGTACTGTTCATATAAGGGTCTATTTAATCCAAGTTCATCTCTTACACTTTGTGCTATTTCTGCTGTTATACCATCAGGTCCATATCTTCCTGCTGCAATTCTCATAGCCATATCCCCTGGTAGTAAATGCATCATTAAAAATCCAATACTACTTGAGATTAAGGCTATTATTACAACTTGGAAGGCTCTTTTTAAAAAGATTTTTTCCAAGTTTTTCCTTTATTTAAATTTTATATCAGTTAAGTTATAAGAAATTTCAAAAGAATCAACTTTTAAATTTTTGATTTTTTTACTTGAAACAACAGTTAAGCTTGACCATGTTACAGGTATAGCTGGTAACTCTTCATTTAGAATTTTACTAATATTCTTTTGTAATGCTAGGTTTTCATTTTCATATAAAGAGTGAAGGTTTTTAAACATCTCTTTATTTTCCCAGTTCATAGAACCCCAGTCATTTCCACCTTTTCCATAAGCTTGTAAAATCACACCTAAAGGATTTGGTATTAAAGTAAAGTTTTTTGAAATAAGTGCAAGTTGTAAAGAGTTGTCTTTATGTCTTCTAACCACTTCAGAGGCATTTGTAACTGAGACTTTTAAATCAATTCCCACTTGTTTTAACTGATTTTGAATAGCAGTTGAAATAATAGGAAGCTCTGGCCAGTTTGGATAAGTGATAAGTTCAAGTTGTAATTTTTTTGAATCTTTATAAACAAAACCATCATCTTTTTCTTGCCAGTTACTTTTTGCAAGAAGTTGTTTTGCTTTTTTAATATTGAAATTTAAAGGTTCAATATCTTTATTGTACCAAGAAGCAAGCTCTGGTGGAAACATCTGTGTTGCTGCTAATGACTCATTTTGTAAAATTGCTTTTGCTATTGCTTTTCTATTTATGGCATAACTTACAGCTTTTCTTACATTTAAGTCTTTAAGTATTTCATCTCCTGCATTTACTTTTAGTTTTCTAGTTCTGAAAATCTTTACTGTTTGAATATCTAAATCTTTTCTTTTTTTAAGAGATTTAAGTGAAATAGGAAGAATTGAAAATGCAATATCTGCATTTCCTGATTTTATCATTAAAGCTCTTGTTTCATTTTTTCCAACTGCATTGTATGTGATTTGTTCTACTTCATTTGTTTTTCCCCACCAAGGAGCAAATCTTTTTGCTTTTATAGATAACGGAGCTGTCATACTTGTGATTTCAAAGGCACCTGTTCCTATGAATTTTGTAACTTTCTTTTTTTCATCAAATGAATTTTTACTTAAAATTAGTGTGCTATAGTGTACAAAATATGCAGGAAGTATATTTACTTTTGAGCTTAGTTTTATTTTTAGCTCATATTTTTCTGAAGCTTCTATTTTTTCAATTGGTAAATATCTTAGAATACTTTTTTTTAAAATAGAGTCTCTATTTAGATTAAAAGCTACAATGTTTGCATCTAATTTTGTGTCATCATGGAACTTAACATCTTCTCTTATTTTAAATGTCCAAGTTAATCCATCTTTTGATGCTTGCCAGTTTGTTGCAAGTGCTGGTTTTAATTCACCTTTTTCATCAATTGTGATTAGGTTTTCACCTATTTGAAGTCTTGAAAAAATATAACCTGCTTTATTTGGTTCTAAACCTTTAATTTCTAGTGGACCAACAATTTTAAGATTATTGGCATTTAGTATAGAAAAAATTGCAAGAAATGCAATTATAAATATTTTTTTCATTTTAATTCCTTTAAGATAATAATAATTGGAATCATATTTAAATATTTATTAACTGCAACTTAGTTGCAATATAGTATATTTTCTCTTAATTTATTATTTGATATTCTGTTTCAAAGGAAAAATATGAATTATGAAGATATAGATTTTAATGAATTGTATGTAAAACAAAAAGAACTTACATCTTTTAAGGCTAAAGGAAAAGAAGCGTGGGATGAAAAGGCACCTTCTATGAATAAAAGGGTACATAAGTCGATTTATAATGAACAGTTTTTAGAAAAACTTGATTTAGAAGGAATAAATAGCTTACTTGATGTGGGATGTGGTGTTGGAAACTTATCTTTGAGGCTTTCATCAAAACTTGATGAGGTTTACTGTTTGGATTATTCATCAGGTATGCTTGAGATTTTAAAACAAAATGCAAAAGAGAATAATATATCAAATATAAAAACTATAAATAAATCTTGGTACGACTCATGGGATGATATACCAAATGCAGATTTAGTAATAGCTTCAAGGTCAATGGAAGTAAAAGATATGAAAGAAGCTTTAACAAAACTAAATAATAAAGCAAATAAAAAAGTAATAATTTCTTATAAAAAAGGTGGCTCATTTGTATCAGATGAAATACTAGATGTAATGCAGCGAAAAATAATCAAAAAACCAGATTATATTTATGTACTAAATGTCTTATATCAAATGGGAATAAATGCCTCAGTAAATTTCATACAAAGCGAAGGAAGAAGTAGTATTTATACTTCAAAAGAGAAGTTTATAGAGTCAGTTTCATGGAGTATCGATGGACTAAGTGAAGATGAAATAAAAAGACTTGAAAATTACTATGATACTTTAGATATAGAAAAAAAACAAAAAGAAGAGTTTGTGCAGTGGGCTTTAATTTCTTGGGAGAAATAATGTATTTATTATTTAGAACAAACTAGTTTTATTAAAAAGTATGAAAATAATCTAGTTATACAATAAATAACTTGTAAAAAATCCTTTTTTAAGATAAAATAATATAATTGTGTATATTAAAAAGGACTCTTTATGAAAAGACTTGTAGATTATAAATCTAGGTTTAGGATATTAAAAGGTGGGAAAATATCTTTGATTGTATCAGCATTCCTAGGAGGAGCAACTCTTAGTTTCGCTGCACCTAGTGGGGGTGTAGTAACTTCAGGAAATGCAAATATTTCTCAAAATGGGGCGGTTACTGATATTACCCAAAGCTCAAATAAAGCTACTATAAATTGGCAAGATTTTTCTATTAAATCAAATGAAACTGTAAACTTCAAACAACCAAATGCATCATCAATAACTTTAAATAGGGTTGTTGGTAATGAAAAATCAGTTATTGATGGAGCATTAAATGCAAATGGTCAAGTTTGGATTTTGAACTCTAATGGAATTTTATTTAGCAAAAATGCAAAAGTTAATACAGCAGGACTTTTAGCAACTACTGCTGAATTATCTGATGAGGATTTTAATTTAGGTAATTATGACTTTAAAAACGCTTCTTCTGAATCTGTAATTAACTTAGGAACAATAGAAGTATCAAACAGTGGTTCTGTAGTTTTAGCTTCAAATGAAGTAAAAAATGCAGGTTCAATAAAAGCTGTTAGAGGAAAAGTGCATTTAGTTGGTGCTAGTGATTATAGAGTTAATTTAAATGGTAATTCATTAGTAAATTTAAAAGTAAACAAGGGTGTTCTTGATGCACTCGTAGAAAATTCTGGTGCAGTTATTGCTGATGGAGGAGAAGTATACTTTACAACTAATGCTGTAAATGAGCTGTTAAAGGGTGTTGTAAATAATACAGGAGTTGTAGAAGCTAATTCAGTTGATGATTTATTTGGTAAGGTTGAAATGTTTGCTCATGGTGGGACAGCAAATATTTCAGGTGAAATAAAAGCTGAGTCTAATACTTCAACTGATGGTGGGTTTATTGAAACATCAGGTAAAGAAGTAAATATTGATGAAGATATAAAAATTTCTACAAAATCAAAAGAGGGTAAAACTGGTACATGGCTTATAGATCCAGTTAATATAGAAGTTACTTCTTCTGGTTCTGATAGTACAAGTGGTACATCTATTTCAGGTGATACTATTTCTACAGCTTTAAATACTACAAATGTTACACTTGATACAACGACTGCTACAGGTGCTAGTACTGGAGAAGATGATGGTAATATTACTATCAATGATACTATTGAAAAAACTGGTTCAAGCGCTACTACTCTTACTTTAAAAGCAAATAAAGATATTAATATTAATAAATCAATATCTTCAACAAGTGGAAGATTAAATGTAGTATTAAATGCAGACATTGATTCTAATAATACAGGTGATATAAACTTTGGAGCAGAAGGTAGTATCTCTACAAATGATGGTAATTTTTATGTAGGAAGTGTAAGTGGAACTTATGATACTGTAACTGCTTCAGGTGAAAAGTTTACAATGTCTACAGGAAGTTTTATTGATGTAGGTGCTGGTAATATAGATATTAAAGTAAATGATGATATTACACTTGCAGATAACTCAGCTGCTACTGATAGTCCAACTTATAGTTTAAATAAATCACAACTTTATATAGATAACTATTATAGATATTTCAACAGTGGAAATAGATATTACTATTACCAAATAAGTTCACAAGATGATTTAATATTGTCTTCTGCAAATGGTTCAATAATAGGTGGAAGTACTGATAGTTCAATTGCTGATATAGTAACTCCTTCTGATGTTAGACTAATAGCAAAAGGTGAGATAGGAACATCTTTAAATCCTATAAAAATTCAAGGTTCACAAACTGCTGGGAGAAATAATAGAGAAGAAAGTTCATCATATAGAATAAACTCTTATGGTAGAACTTTAAATATTACAAATACATTAGGTAATACATATCTAAGTGAAATAAATAAGCAGATATTTAGAAGTATTGATTTAACTGTTAGTTCTTCTACAACAGGTACTCAAAGTATAAATATAATGGATGATGCAAATAGTACTGGTGCAGGTCATGTTTTAGCAAATGTAACAAATGGAAATATGTTAGTTCAAACAGATGGAGTAATCACGAAAGGTGATGATTCTAACAATTATGCATTTAGTGAAACTGTAAAATCTGTATTCCCAACATCTGTATCTTTAACAGCTTCAAATATAGAATTAGAAAATAATGCAATGCTTACAAAAAATTATTACTCTCCCTCGTTCTCTTTGTATGCTACAAATATTGTAAGTTCTGATTCTGCAAAATTTGATAATATAAGTGAAGTTTCTGGAGCAAATTCAATTTATCTTAGAGGAACAAATATTGGTACCATAACAAATCCTCTTGAAGTAGATAGTGAAAATAGTTTAATATTGTTCAATAATGGAGGAAGTTCATATCTTGCAAATAGTGATTATTCTTCTTTAACTTTTAGTGGATATGGAAATCAAGCAGGTCAACATAGTGTATTGTCTTCAAATGGAGACTTTTTTAATCTAACTACAACGGGTGAAGACTTACTTGTAAGTACAATATCTGGTAGTACAGATGGAGAAAACTTTAATAATAGTACAGGAACTAACCTTGGAACTAGTTATGATAAATCAAATAATAGTGGTAGCTCAAAATCACTTTCTATAGTTTCATATAATGGAGATATAATTTTTGGTGAAGATTCTATAAATACTGGAAAATCTAATTTCACAGCAACTATTAGTTCAGGTAATAACTCAAGTATCAAAGCTCAAAACTTATATGATTCAGAAAATCCAGTAAAACAAATTACTGCAGGAACAGTGAGTTTTACTAATTATTCAAGTGATGTAAATCAAGGTATAGGTAATGATGGTTATGATATTCAAATCGAAAAAGGTTCATATGATAGCCAAAACGATACATTATCTGTTGATTTATATTCAGGTGGTAATGTAAGTATTCATGAATTAAGTGAAAATCATTTTGATGATACTAATATTACATTACAAAGCTCAAATAAAGCTCAATCTATAAATGTAGATTATGCAAATGGAGATGCTTTAAATATAGTAGATGATGGTTCACGTATTATTTTAGATTCAGATAAAGTTAAATTAAGCAATGGAAACAAAAGTTTTAATTTTACTGCATATAGTAGAAATATTCAAATTGGTACAAAATCAACTGATGGATTCAGTGGAAATAGTTTGAGTACAGGAAATTATTACGTTAGAGGTTCAAAACTTACATTAGATGGTGATATTTTAACAAATGGTGGAAGTATAAATCTTTATGGTTCAAGTGGAATTGAATTGATGCGGTCTATTAATATCGATAGTAATGCTGATGATATGTCAAATAGCACTTCAACTGGTAACTCTGGACGTATTGATACTTATGGAACAATATCAAGTGTAGGTGAGGATGCAAACTCATTATTAATAGATTCAAGTTCGAGTGATTCAAGTGGAAATTATATTTTACTAAATAGTGAGCTATCAAATAATGCTGGAAGTTTCTTAAAAAATCTTACTTTAACTTCTAAGGGAAGTACAGATACAAATGATGGCTATATCTATTTATATAGAAATATTTATTTAAATGGAGATTTTAAATCAACTGGTGATACAAGAATTCAAACAAGTAATTTTACAATTGACACAGAGCAAGGTAATGTTGCAGATGCAGGTGATATTATTTTTTCTGGTAGAAATCTTCAAACATATACTTGGGGTGATACTACATTTGATACTTCTACAACAGCAGTCGGTAAAAATGGTGGAAATGTAGTACTTTCGGATACATATTATAAAAGTAATTTATCTACTAAATCTATAAATATAAATACAGCTGGTGGGGAAGACGCTCAAGCAGGAGATATTTCACTACCTGGTGTTTATACAACTCATAATGATGAAAATGGTACACAAACTTATAATGGTAAGACGATTACTCTTCATGGAAATTTATACACAAACCAAGCTGATATATCTTTAACTGGTGATGTTCAGCTTGCAAACAGTGTTCAAATTGATACATGGAGTGATACAAACAATAAACAAAATGCAAGTGCAGGTGATGTAACAATAGATGGTGGATTATCAGCTACAAAAGAGGACTTAACTTTAAATATTAATACTTCAACAAACACTGGAAATGATGACTTTAATACTAGTGATGGAACTACTCATGAATTAAGCGATTATTATTCTCATAATGCAGGTGATGTAAGTATTGTTAGTAGTACAACATCAGGGACTAATCAACTTAATACTTTAATTGTTGACTCTTATAATCAAGGTTCATTTGATAATGGAGAAGATGGTTCTATATCATTGGATGGAATTTCAACAAAAGGTAATCAATCTTATACATCAGGAACTGTAAATATTAATGGCGATTTAAATGCAGAAGATATATTAGTTGAGACAAAAACAGCTAATTCAACTGTTAGTGCTACTGGAACAATTACTGCAAATTCTTTAGAGTTAATAGGAAATAATACTACATATAATTTAGCACCTACAGCTGGTCATAATTTAAATGAATTAGCTGTAAGTTCAGCAAGCAGTGTGAACTTATTAAATACTAAAGCATTAAATATTAAAACAATCTCTTCAACAGAAGGAATATCTGCAAGTGGTACAATTGATATTGCAACAAAAACTGGAGACATTACAGTTGATAGTAATATTGAAACTACATTAGGCTACTCAAATGCAATAGTATTAAATGCAGGTAAAGATAGTTCAGCTGGTACAAAAACTGGTGGAAACATTGTAATTAATAATAACTCTACTATAACAGCTGGAGAAGATTCAAGAGTTAAACTTTTCTCAGGTAGTATAGAAGGAAGTTTAGGTTTATCTAATATTATATCAAAGGGTAATTCAAGATACAACAGTGATGAAAGTGCTAGTAACTTTACTGCTTCTTTAGGTGAAGATACATATGCTATTTATAGAGAACAACCTATTTTAAAAGTATCTGCTGAAGAACAAGAAGTAACATATGGACAGAGTGTACCAACTGAATATTCGGCTTCATATAGTGGTTTTGTAAATGGTGATACAGCTGATGAATTAGGTGCAACAGGAACTGCTTCATTTACTACAGAGTCTGGTAGTGTTTCAAGCTCAGGATATAGAGTTGTTGGTGATTATGATGTAACTTATAATAGCGGATTATCAAATGCTCTAGGGTATGCATTTGAAGATAATAGTGAGCAAACAGGTGAATTATCAATTACTAAAAAAGAATTAAGTGTATCTGGAATTATTGCTTCTAATAAAACATATGATGCAACAACTAATGCAAGCTTAAGTAATGAAGGAAGTTTATCAGGAGTTTTAGGTGAAGATTCTGTGTCATTTACTTCAAATGCAAATTTTGCTGATAAAAATGTAGGTGAAGATAAAACTGTAAGTTTAAATTTTGCATTAAATGGTGAAGATTCAAGTAACTATAGTTTAACTGATTCAGGAAATGTAACAGCAACAATCACAGCAAAAGATATCACAGTAAGCGCAGTAGCACAAGATAAGATATATGATGGTGGGATCAATGCGAGTACAACACTTTCTTCAAGTGGAGTAATAGGAGAGGATTCAGTAAGCTTTAGTGGAAGTTCATATTTTACAGATAAAAATGTAGGTGAAGATAAAACAGTTACAGTATCAAGTCTAGGAAAAAGTGGAGAAGATGCAGGGAACTATAATATTACAAATAATACGGCAAATACAACAGCAACAATCACAGCAAAAGATATCACAGTAAGCGCAGTAGCACAAGATAAGGTATATGATGGTGGGATCAATGCAAGTACAACACTTTCTTCAAGTGGAGTAATAGGAGAGGATTCAGTAAGCTTTAGTGGAAGTTCATATTTTACAGATAAAAATGTAGGTGAAGATAAAACAGTTACAGTATCAAGTCTAGGAAAAAGTGGAGAAGATGCAGGGAACTATAATATTACAAATAATACGGCAAATACAACAGCAACAATCACAGCAAAAGATATCACAGTAAGCGCAGTAGCACAAGATAAGATATATGATGGTGGGATCAATGCGAGTACAACACTTTCTTCAAGTGGAGTAATAGGAGAGGATTCAGTAAGCTTTAGTGGAAGTTCATATTTTACAGATAAAAATGTAGGTGAAGATAAAGCAGTTACAGTATCAAGTCTAGGGAAAAGTGGAGAAGATGCAGGGAACTATAATATAGTAAATACAACAGCAAGTACAAGTGCAGATATTAATCTAAGAGATATTACTATTGTAGCTGACTCTAAGTCAAAAATCTTTGGAAATCCAGAAGTGGATTTAGATGTATTTGTTGATTCATCAAAAGGTTTAGGTTTAGCTTCAACAGATTCTTTAAGTGATGTAACTGGAACTTTAAGTAGAGAAGAAGGTGAAGCTACAGGTAGTTATGATATATATTTAGGGAATGGAGTAGAAGCTTCAAATTATAATATTACATATAATGAAGATAATGATAAATATGTTATTATTCCAAAAGCACCAGAGTTTATAGCTGTTACACCTCCAAATGCTCCTGAGGTAAAAATTAACATTGATACAAATATTGTTTCAAAACCAGAATTAGAGCAGTTAGTTACTGAACTAATTACTTTAACTCAAATAAAACAAAAACAAACAAATAACAATGTTGCTAATGATGCACCTGTAAATCCAGATGTAAAAGTTCCTCTTTCAAATAACTCAATAGTTGAATTAGTTAACGGAGGAGTTAGTTTACCTGAAGGTGTAGATCAAGTATTCTTTGTTGTAGGTAATAAAACATTTTTAGTAAAAGATAGTGAAAAATAGGATAGAGGAATAAAAAATATGAAAAACACAAGTTTAAAAATAGCATCAGTATCACTTTTAGCATCAAGTATTTTACTTGGTGCTAATGTACCAAATATTTCAGATATAGAAAAAGATACAAAAGTTCCAAATATAAAAAAAGAGAAAATTGAAATTCCTCAGTTTGAAACTAAGACATATAAAGCACCTATGGCTGATAGTGGGAAGAAAGTACTTATAAATGGTTTTAGTTTTAGTGGTAATGAGAATATTAAAAGTGAAGAGTTACAAGACTTAACGAAAGATTATGCTAATAAAAATTTGACTTTCACACAAATTAGTGAACTTACAGCTAAAATTACAAGATATTATAGATCAAAAGGTTATTTTGTTGCAAGAGCTTATGTACCTGTACAAGATTTAAAAGCAAGTAAAAATGTACTTGAAATTGCTATTATTGAAGGTAATTATGGAGAGTTTTTATTAAATAATAACTCATTAGTAAAAGATGAAGTTGTTCAAGCAATGCTTGATGATGCAAAAAATAGGGGTGATATTATATCAACAGATACTCTTGAAAGAGTTATGCTGATTATAAATGACACTCCAGGTGTAGTAGTAACACAAGCAGATGTTATGCCTGGTAAGAAAGTAGCAACTTCTGATTTTGATATGCAAACACAAGCTAGCAAGGCATTTGATGGTTATATTGTAGTTGATAACACAGGTGGTAAAAATACCGGTAAAAACAGATTTATTGTAGGTTTAAATGCAAACTCTCCTTTTAAAATAGGAGATAAATTGTCTTTTACTGGATTAACTACAAATGGGTTTGATTTAAAAAATGGAAGATTAGCTTATAGCATGCCCTTAATGCCAAATGGTTTAAGAGGTGAAGTTTCTTATTCTCATACGACTTATTCTTTAGTTAAACTATCTGGTGTAGCAGATGATGTATATACAGGAGATTCTAAAACTACTAATTTAAACTTAACTTATCCAATTAAAAGAACAAGATTAGAAAATTTATATGCATCAATGGATGTTTCACATAAAGATTTAAATGATGAATTTTCAGGTACTAAAATCAATCCAAGAAGTATAAAATCAATTAATTTAGGACTGGCTTATGATAAAAACTATTTAGCCTATGGGCTAAATAGTGTTTCAGAAGTAGGTTTTAACTTTACATATGGAAATTTAAGTTTTGATGAGGCTTCTGATAAGAGCACAAACAAGGCTGGAGTTGATACAGAAGGTAATTATTCAAAAGTTAATTTAAATTTATCAAATGTTTTAGAATTAACTCCCAAAGTTACTCTAGATACTAGATTAAATATGCAATATGCTTTATCAGATAAAAACTTAGATGGTACAGAAGATTTGTCTTTAGGTGGAACTGATGGGGTTAAGTTATATCCATCTGGAGAATTTAGTGCTGAAAATGGTTATGTTTTTAATGCTGAATTAAAATACACACTTCCTACTACAAATGGTATTTCAAGTAGAGTTGGTATCTTCTATGACTATGCAAATGCATTTATATCAAATGATGATAATAATTCTATTTCTGTATCAAGGGAGTCATTACAAGATGTTGGTTTAGGATATTATTTAAATTATAAAGACTACTTTGCAAAATTACAAGTTGCATGGAAAGCAAATAGTAAAGATGTAACAACTGAAAAAGAAAGAAATAGTAGAATTATATTTCAAGCAGGATGGAGCTTTTAGGCTTCATTCTTGAAATTATGAAAAGATTGTTTTTATAATTTCTCTTTTTAATATTTTACCTGAAGTGTTTTTAGGAAGTTTATCAAAAAAGAATATTTTCATTGGAACTTTCCATCCTAGATATTTTTTAGCCCAATTTATCAAATCTTCTTCTGTACTATGAGTTTTTAAAACAACAGCTGCAAATGGATACTCTTCTTCATCTTCACTTTTTAGAGAAAAAACTGATACTTCTAATACTGATGGATGTTTCTCTAATACTTCTTCTATTTCTTTTGGATAAATATTTACACCTGAGAATATTATTAAATCATCTTTTCTAGAATGAAATATTAATGTTGAATCATCTTTTTTTAAACCTAAGTCAAAAGGAAAATAAAAACCATTTTTAAATGAAATACTAGTTGCATATTCATTTTGATAGTAAGCATTAATCATATGATTAGATTTTATACCGATATTACCTACCTCTTCATGTTCTATAATATTATAGTTATCATCAAAAACTTTCAACTCAATACCTTCTAATGGTTTACCAACGCTATGTTTATATTGATTTATTTCATTAGGTTTTAAGATTGTAACTTCACCTATTTCATTGCAGCCATAGCCTATATAAAGATTTTTAGTAATGTATTTAAGAATATTTTTTCTTAAGTTTTCATTGATAATTGAACTAGATACTACTAATGACTTTAATGTTGAAAATTTATTCAAAAAACTTTCTTTATTTGAAGACAAGATATTTGATAACATGATTTTAGATTGAGAAGTTGTTAAAGCTAAATGATTTATATTATGTTTTAAACAAAAAGATACAATATCCTCTGGTTTTTTACTTGGGATATAAATTGTCAATCCTTCTAAGAGCATACTAAATAGTCTTCTTTTAGGGGTATTATAGTATAACTCTGTCCAAGTGTAATATTTTTCACCTTTGTTAAAATCAATAAAACTTGAGTCTCTTTTTACTTGTTCTGCGAATGAATACCAAGTTATTGGTATTTTTTTTGGATTATTAGTTGTTCCTGAACCATAAAAAATAAAAGCTATATTTTTATCTAATTCTGATTTAATATTTTTTTTAACTTTAAAATCATTTTCAGAAATAGAAAAACCTAAATGTTCATTAATAAATACTGTTTTAGTAAGATCTCTATCATCTATAAAATCTTGGATTATAACTGATGTTTTAATTATATTAAGTTCTTTTTCTTGTAAATCATAAGTTACATTTGGGTTAACTATAATATGAGATATTTTCATCTTTAGTAAAGATAGATAAAAGACAAATAACATTAAAGGGTTATTTATTCTTAAAGCTATTGTATCATTTGAATCTAGTTTCAAATTATTTAAATTAGTTATTACGTGGTTTAATATATCATCTAGTTGTGAATAGGTAATTGTTCTATCATCATTTATAATTGCAATATTATTTGAGATACTCTCTTTGCAATTGATAAATAGTTTATCAAATAATTTTGATAAATTGTCTTCTATATTATTTTTTATCATTATTTTTTATCACTTACTAATACCTAGGGATTAGTAATCCCCCATCTATATGAATTGATTCACCTGTTACAAATGACATTTTACCTCTTGCTATAAAAGATACAACTTTTGCAATATCTTTTGGTTTTCCCCATCTATTAATTGGAGAGAAACCTTTTTTTAGAAGCTTGTTATACTTCTTTTTTACAGGTTTTGTCATATCCGTTTTTATAAGCCCTGGAAGTATATTATAAACATTTATATTTTCTTTAGCTAAACGAACTGCAAATAACTTACCCATCATTTCAATTGCTGACTTTGATATGCAATATTCTGCTCTATTTATTGATGCTGCTTGAGCATTTGAAGATGAAATATTTATAATACTTTTAAAGTTTTTTGAATCACTTTTTATCATATGTTCTACAATATTTTGAGTTAAGAAAAAATGTGATTTTAGGTTTGATGAAATTAATTTATCAAAGGATTTTGTAGTGACATTTAGTATATCACCTCTTTTGTCAACTGAAATACCTGCATTATTAATAAGACAATCAATTCTTCCAAATTTGTCTATTATCTTTTTTACCATTACTTGATGCAGTGAAACATCTGAAATATCAAAAGGTAAACAAAGTACATCAACATTTGATTCTGATAATATGTCTTGTCTTGCTTTTTTTAAATATTTAGAATCTGTTCTTCCATTAAGTATAATATTAAAGTTTTTTTTTGCAAGCTTTTTTGCAATCTCTAGACCGATACCTTTACTAGAACCAGTTATGAAAGCCACGGGATTGTTATTTTTTGATGTTTTCTTATTCATACTTAAATTATACAATTAATTTATTAATTTTCTTTATACTTATTAGATGTAGATTATACTACTTTATGATAAAATAATTAAAAAGAGTTCTCTTATGCCCATTAACCTAGTAGATATTATAAAAATTCAACTAAATAAAAAACCTAATAAAACAGCAGTTTATTATAAGTCTAATTCTATAAGTTATCAACAATTATATAATGATGTTTCAAAGTTAAGTTTTTATCTTGATTCTAAAGGGGTAATAAAAGGTGATATAGTTTTTCACAGTTTTAATGATGAATATTTAACTATTCTAGCTATGTTGTCATCTGCACAAATGGGGCTTACTTTTATAAGTTTGCCTAAAGAATTTAATAATAAACAAGTAGAAGAATTAGTTGAACAAAGCAATGCAAAATATTTTTTAACAGATAGTACACTAAGTACGATTGATGAACTTGAATTAATAAGTATAAAATATGAAGATTTTATTAATTGCAAAAAAATATCAAAAGACTATTCAGTTGAGCCATCTTCAATTTGGCAAGTAATTGTTGGTTCAGGAACAACAGGAAAACCTAAACTTTTTGAGGTAAGTCAATCTTTAGAATTAAAAAGAATTGAAATTTCTAAAGAATCAACAAGCATATCTGAAAGCGATATAGTTGCATCTTTAATTAAAATGAATTTTAATAGTACAAAGATTAGATTTTTAGCTACTTTATTTGTAGGTGGAAGTTATTTTATATTTGAAGATGAAGTTTTTGATTTTGTAAATCATTGTAAAAAGTATAAAATAAACGTTCTTCACACAAGTGTATATCACATAGAAAATATCTTAGCAAAGATAAGTGATAATAATAAAGAACATCTATCTTTTTTAAAAGTGTTATCTTTAGGTGGCTCATCAATTAGTGAAGATTTGAAAAAGAGAATTAAAAAGCATTTAAGTAAAAATTTATATATAACTTATGGAACTAATGAGCTTGGTGGAATTAGCTCAGCAAAGCCTAAGGCAGTTTATAAAACTGAGAAAACTGTAGGATCTATTCTAAACAATGTAAAAGTTCAAATAGTTGATGAAAATAACAATAAATTACCTCTTAATACTATTGGACATATAAGAGTTAAAAGTTTTGGAATGATAAGTAGTTATTTAAATGATGAAGTTAATACTAATAAGTATTTTAATGATGGTTGGTTTTATCCTGGAGATATAGGAATGATTAATGAATCTAATGAACTTATTCATCATGGTCGATCTGATCGAATGATGATTGTAAATGGTATAAATATCCATCCTTCTTTAATAGAAAATAGACTTTTAGAACATGAATTAGTCAATGATGCTTTTTGTATTTCTTTAAAAGATGAAAACTTACAAGATATTCCTATTTGCGGTGTTGAAGTTAGTTCACCAAGTAAAATAACCACTGCTGAGCTATTAAACTTTTGTTCCAGTAAATTAAAATTTAGTTCTCCCTATGAAATAGTTTTTTTAAGTAAAATACCAAGAACTGATTTAGGAAAAATTAATTTAAATGAAATAAAAGAAGAAATATATAAAAAGCTATTAAGAAACACTAAAAAGTTTACTGTTAAACTTGAAAAAATAGATATAACTAGTTTTGATTTATTAGATAGGTGGCTTCGTAAAGTTTTTGATATTGAAACATGCCATCTAAATAGTGAGAATAATATATATTCTATGTGTCAAAGAGCGATTCTTTTGATTGAAAGATTTTGTCATATTGTACAAATACCTGTTTATGATAATTCGGAACTATGTAGAATTGAAGAAGATGAAAATAGTTATAATATTCAATTAAGATTAAGTTACATAGATCAAATACCATTAGAGCATTATATAAATATTTTAAATAATTCTTTTAAATATTTATACCAAATGTTAAATATTGAACTAACTTTTGAAAACATGGATTTTATTATAAATCGTTGTGCAGAGGAACTTTTAAAACCTATTTTAAACACTATGCCTCAAGGTAGTTATAGAGTTGTTTTTTTTAAAGAAGTATTTAGAAAAAATATACCATATCTTCATTTGGGAAGTGGGATTTACCAGCTTGGATGGGGAAGTAAAGGTAAAAAATTTGATAGAAGTAGTACCTCTTCTGATAGTGCTATGGGACAGAACATATCAGCAAATAAAGTAATTTCTGCAAATATGTTAAAAACGGCAAATCTTCCTGCTCCTATACATGGCTTTGCAAACAATCACGAACAGGCATTATCTATCGCAAGCCAAATATCTTATCCTGTAGTTATAAAGCCTATTGATATGGAAAGAGGTGAGGGCGTAAGTGTAAATATTTACAATAAAGAACAGCTTTTTAATGCTTTTAATAAAGCCTATTCATTATCAATTAGTAAAAAAGTTATTGTAGAGAAACAAGTAAGAGGAGTATGTCACAGGGTATTTATATCTAATAATAAACTTTTATATGCTGTGAAAAGATTACCAATAGGAGTTTATGCAGATGGTGTAAACAGTATAGAAACTTTGATAGATATGGAAAATGAAAAAGAAAGTAATAGGTTTTTTTGGGAACAAAAATATTCATTCTTTAAAGATGATTATGCTTTGAGTGTTTTAGAACAAAATGGATTTAATCTAAACTCCATACCTAAAAAAGGACTTTTTATTGCTTTGAGAGAAATAGAAACAACTGAAGATGGCGGTATTGATGAAGATGTAACAAGTATTATTCATAAAGATAATATTGATATTGCAATACAAGCTGCAAATTTATTTGAATTAGATGTAGCAGGTGTTGATATTATTACTGAGGATATTTCTAAACCTTGGCATAAAACTGAAACAATAATAAATGAAGTTAATTATGCACCAGCTTTAGGTGCAGGAGAAATATCAAAAAATAGTTTAGGAAAATATTTAGATAATTATATTAGTGATGAAGGTAGAATTCCAATAGAAATTTTTATAGGTAATGATGATAATATTTATTCTAATGCTAAACTTAAACATGAAGAGTATGTAAAAAAAGGCTACAACTGTTATTTAGTAACTCAATCAATAACTTTAAATGAACGAAATGATGAAGTTTATTTTTATGATAATAGTTTTATTTCAAGATGTAATGCTTTACTTTTAAATAGTAAAGTTGATGCATTAATAGTTATTGACTCGCAGAATATTTTTTATAGTGAGTATAGTCCTTTTGATAAAATAGAAAAAGTAAATTTTGTTTAAAATGATTTGGGAGTAAACTTGGATTTTTATATAGAAAAGGCAAATACTTGTCAAAGAAAAGAGTTCTTAAATATTTTAAGATATTGGAATATGCATCATATACCATCTGTTGAAATGGAAGATTTTGATTTTGAGTGTTATTATGTGGCTAAAGTAGAGAATAAAATAGTTGGCTTATCAGGTTATAAAATTTTAAATGAAAAGCAGGGAAAAACTACATTATTAGTGGTTCTACCTGAATATTTAGGTAGTGGAATTGGTAAAGCACTACAATTAAAAAGACTAGAAGTTATGTATAAAAAAGGCATAAAATCAGTTATTACAAATTCAGATAGAAAAGAAACTATAGTTTGGTATAAAAAGCATTTTGAATACAAAGAAATAGGAAAAATTAAAAAGCTTATTTCTTTTGGAGAAAACGATGTTGATTATTGGACCACTTTGGAAATGAATTTAGATGAATATATGAAAGCTAAAGATAAAAAGGAGAAATTTAAAGAAGAGTATAAAAAAGAAAATGAATCTTATCCTATAACGCCATATCAACCACTTATTATAAATGTAGCGTTAACAGGTATTGTACCTAATAAGTCTTTGAATAAGTATGTTCCAGTTTCTATTGAAGAAATAGTAAATGATGCTATATTAGTTCATGATTTGGGAGCTTCAATTGTTCATATTCATGCAAGAGATAAAGATGGAGTAATGACAAATGATGCTAGATATTATGAAGAAATTATTAGTAGGATAAAAAAAGAAAGACCTGAATTAATATGTTGTGCAACTACTTCAGGGCGAAATGGTCAATCAATTGAAGAAAGATCAGAGGTTCTTGATATAATAGGTTTAGGAAAGCCTGATATGGCAAGCCTAACATTAGGGTCATTAAATTTTATCTCTGGTGCAAGTATTAATGATATTGATACTGTTACTGAATTAGCATTTAAAATGAAAGAAAAAAATATTAAACCTGAATTGGAAATATTTGATGCAGGTATGATAAATCTTGCTAAATATTTAGAAAGATATGAAATAATAGACGGAGTAAAATATTTCAATATTTTACTCGGTAATTTAAACACAGCTTCTGGAACAATAAAAGACTTAGCCCATATTTATACATCATTACCTAAGAACTCAATTTGGTCTGCTGGAGGACTTGGACAATTTCAGTTACCAATTAATATTGCATCAATTGTTGCAGGAGGTAATGTAAGAGTAGGAATAGAAGATAATATCTATTATGATAATGAAAAAAAGATTTTAGCAAGTAATAAACTACTAGTTCAAAGATTAGTAAATATAACTGAACAATTAAGTAGAGAAATTGCAAAGCCAAGTAATGTTAAAGAGAAATTAGGATTAAAAATTAATGAATGAAATGACAAACTTATATGATATAGTAAAACTACAAGCTTCAAAATATTCCAACAAGGAAGCGGTTTATTATGGAGATAGCATAATTAGCTATAAGGAATTAAAAAAACATATAGATAACTTTTCTATATTTTTAAATGAGAACGATATTTTAACAGGAGATATTATTGGTTCTGAATGTAAAGACGAATATGCAGAATTAATAGTTATGTTTGCTCTTTCAAAGATAGGAGCAACTCTAATATCATTAAAAAGTCTTACTCAAACTCAACGTGATGAATTAATAGATACCTTGAAAATAAAAAGTATTTTAACTGATGATAATAAAAAGGAAAATATATATACTGTAGTCTCACAAGAAAATTTTATATTAGAATGTAGTGAAGAATATGATAATTATTGTAAAAATCCAAAAAGCCCTTGGATTTATATTGTAGGTTCAGGAACAACAGGTAAAAGTAAAATAATTCCAGTAAGTCATTTTCAACAACTTCAAAGGGCAAAAGCTTCATTAGATTGGTTAAATAATTCAAAAGATGATGTAGCTCATTCTTTGGTTAATATAAGTTATTATTCATCAAAAGTTTTATATATACAAGCATTGTTATCAGCTTCTAGTTGCGTATTAACTAAGTATCCTTTAGATGTGTTTTTATTATATAAAGAGTTTAAAATCTCTGTTATGTATATGACAGTATTTCATATTGAACAGTTGCTAAATATAATAAATCAAGAAAAGTTTGAGGGTCTAGTTTTTCCTTATATAAGAGCACTTGTAATAGATGGCTCAAAAGTATCTATGTCTTTAAGAGAAAGAATATATAAAAGTATAACAAAAAATATATATGTAAGATATGGAATTAATGAAGTTGGAACAGTTAGTTTATGTAAAGCTGAAGAAGTTTTTGAACATGAAGATACAGTTGGTTTTCCTATTAAAGAGGTAGATTTAAAAGTTGTTGATAAAGAAGGGAATGATTTAGATCCTAATAAAATAGGTGAAATAAAAATTAGAAGTAATATGTTAGTAGATGGATATATAAATGACTCAGAATCTACAAATAAAGCTTTTAAAGATGAATGGTTCTTCCCAGGAGATTTAGGAATGCTTACTGAAGGTAGTCACTTAATAATTCTAGGTAGAAGTGATAATATGATGATATTAAATGGTATCAATATATATCCATCACAAATTGAGAAAGTAATGTTAAAACATGATGAGGTAGTTGATGCCTTTGCTTTTTCACTAAATCATCAAATACATCAGGATGTTCCTGTTTGTGCTATTGTTAACAAAGTTGACTCAAATATTACAGATAAAGATTTGATGAATTATGCAATTGAAAACCTTGGTTCATATAGACCCCAAGCTATAGTAATCTTTAATAAATTTCCTATAAACGAACATGGAAAAATAGTCAAAAGTATTGTTAAAGAAAAGGCAATAGAGACAATCTTTTAAAAAAACTTAGAAGAAAGAGTTTAACTCTTTCTTCTTATAAGATATTTAAATTTTGTATAAAATACATGAATCAACAACCCTAAAGGTCCCAAATCAAATTAATAACTTTATAAATAACAAATAACTATGTTATAATAAAAATAAAAAGAGATGTATGAGAATTATAATATATTGTTTATTTGTATTAGTTTGTATGGCAAATGCAACAGTTATTATAAATTCAAATAGCTCAAATATAACAAATTTTGAAGTAGATTATTTTATAGATAGTACTAGAAAATTAAAATTTGAAGATTTAAAATCTATTGAATTTTCAAAAGGTAAAAATGCTGATAGTCTAGGAGTAAAGGTTACGAATAGCTGGCTTAGAATAAAACTTTTTAATAATACCAATACTACACAAAAACTTTTTTTACATCAAGAACTAGCATATGCCCATGCAAGTATAAAGTATTTTGAAGTAGATGCTAAAAACAATCTTTTAAATACTAAAGAAATGAATAAACGTTTTCCAAAAGATAAAATGAATATAAATGGTGCTGATTCTATTTATGAGTTTTTATTAAATCCTAAACAAACAAAAATAATATATATAAATCAAAAAACTTATGCTTATCATTTTTATAATTTTTCAATAAGAAGCCAGAAAGAATCAAGTCAATTTTTAATATATCAAAAAATTGATGGAGTCTTGTTTGTTGGTTTATTACTTTCTTTAGCTATATATAATTTTCTTATATTCATTTCATCACAATATAAAGAGTATTTGTATTACTCTTTATATTTAGTTTCTGCTACTGTTTGGATATTTTATATGTATGGTTCTTTGGCACACTATTTTCAAATATATGGAGTGGTCTCTGCTAGATTTAATTTTGCTTTGATGTTAGTACCTGTTTTTTTAGCTCTTTTTGTTCAAACTATTTTTGATACTAAATCAAAATATAAAACAGAACATTGGTTTTTAAATAGTGTGATTGCAGTATTTTTAATAAATGTTATTTATGGATTTATTAATCTTAATCACTCCATACAACTTCTATCTTTATTGTTAAATTACATTCTTGTTGTATTTATGTGGATAAGTATATCTATATATTTAAAAGGTAATAAAATTATAAAAATCTTTTTAGCTGCACATGTTTTCTATATATTTTTTAGTGTATATGGTATTTTATTTTATATGGGAATTGTGGATTTCAACTATGTATCATCACGAGGTATAGGCATAGGTATATTAATAGAAGCACTGATTCTTTCATATTTAGTTTCATATAAGTTTAAAGTAATGCAAGAAGAAAAGCAATTGTCTCAGTTGTTATTATATCAAAAAACAAAGATGGCAGATATGGGAGAAATGGTTGCAAATATTGCTCATCAGTGGAGACAGCCTTTATCTACTATTAGTTTTTCATCTGCTATTTTAAGAGAAAAAAAGCTTCTTGGTAAACTTAAAGATAGAGACTTAGAAGAAGAGTTGAATCATATAGATGAAAACATAGAGCATATGTCTCAAACAGTAGAAGATTTTCTGACATATTTTAAACCAAATAAAACAAGTAAAGAGTTTTATATCTTTCAATCAGTGGATAAAGCTTTGATTATATTAGGAAATACTCTTTATAAAAATGATATAGAGATTATAGTAGATGTAAGTAAAGAAGATAAGCTATTTGGTTTAAAAGAAGAATATACACAAGTTTTGATTTCAATAATATCAAATGCAATATATGCTTTGAAAGAAAAAAAGAGTAAAACTATAAAAATAATTTCTAAAAAACTAAATAACAAAGTAGTTTTAAGTATAGAAGATAATGCAGATGGTATCAAAGAGGAGATAATATCTAAAATATTTGAACCATATTTTACAACAAAACATCAGTTTGAAGGTACAGGATTGGGACTTTACATATCTAAAAGTATTATAGAAAATAGCATGAATGGTTCTTTAAATGTGGAAAATACAAAAGATGGTGCTAAATTTAGCATCATAATATAAGGTGTAAATGATGAAAAATATTTCAATATTAATTGTAGAAGATGAAATCTCTTTATTAAATAGATTTGAAAAATATGTATCTTTATTTTGTGATACAGTTTATAAGGCTTGTAATGGACTTGAAGGATTAAGAATTTATAAAGAGCATAATCCTAGTATAGTTTTTACTGATATAAACATGCCTCATTTTAGTGGAGTGGAACTTGTAGAAGAGATTAGAAAGACGGATAAAAATACGCAACTAATTTTATTTTCTGCACATACAAATACAGAAGATTTATTAAAAGTAGTTCCTTTGAATCTTGTGAGCTATTTAGTAAAACCAGTAAAGATGGAACAGCTAAAACAAGTGTTATTTCAAGCTGTAGAAAATTTAACACAAGATAAATATATCAAGCTAATCGATGATTATAAATGGAACATAGATAAAAAAGCTTTATTTTTAGCAAATCAAAAAATAGAGCTTTCAAAAAATGAAAATGCTTTTATTAATGCTCTTGTCTTAAAAATCAACCAACCAGTATCCTATGAGGATATACATAATCATATTTATTGTACGGAGCAGTTTTCACTAGATGCTCTTTTTACTATAGCCAAAAGAGTGAGAAAAAAAACTACAAAAGGCTTTATAAAATCATCTTTTAAATATGGATATATTTTAGAGTCTTATTAATTTTTTCTATCATTATTACCTAAACTCATATGTTTACTATTAATTATCATATAGTTATCTACTTTTAAAATCACATAATTAAATTACTAAAACCTTATTTTAAACTAAATTGCCAGAAGTTGCCAAAAGTTTCTTTTATTATTTAATAAATAAAAATATTAGCCTAAAGGGAGATAAGGGAAATGAATAAAGTACATATCAGGGAGAGTGTATGGAATTTTTTAGATTAAAAAGTTTTGTATCATTATTGATACTCTTCATAGCTCAAAGTGTTTTTGCCGCTAGTCCAACAATTACAAGTGAACCAGTAATAAGTGTAAATGAAAACACGGCTTATAGTTATGAATTTATAGGAAGTGATGAGGATGGTGATGAATTAACATGGAAACTGAAAGATGGAACTAGTTTACCCAATTGGCTTACTTTAAACCATGAAACTATAGTATCAACTTTTGCAGGAAGTGGAAGTAATGGTTCATCTGATGGAAGTGCAATAACTGCTTCATTTTCTTTTCCTTATGGAGTTGCAGTTGATTCTAATGGGAATGTCTATGTATCTGATTCTTCTAATCATAAAATTAGAAAGATAACAAGTGATGGAAATGTTACAACTCTAGCAGGAAGTGGAAATGCTGCTTTTGCTGATGGTCTTGGAGAAGCTGCTTCATTTAATTATCCTAA